>CAYOHV010000105.1:0-5591 GCA_964403825.1 uncultured Bifidobacterium sp.
GGCCCATTTCGGTAAAGCATTCGATGTCTCGGGTGGCGCAGCCGCCGCGGTCTAAACCCGGCAAGGTTTAGAAGTTAAAATTATTTCCATATCTGAACCGCGTTCTGTATTTTGCTGCCCGAGATCTCTCAAGGGTCGCCTTTGTGGGTCTCAGCGAATGACGGACAACAACGATTCGTTGCCGCTCACCAACCTACAAAGGAGAAAAAATGAGCGAACAAGAGAGCGATCGTTTCTTGGCAGCCCTTGAAAGTGACGAAGGCTTGGCAGAACGAATCTTAAAAATTCAAGACAATCCCGATGCAGTGCACAACGAAATCAAGCGACTTGGTTTTGATTGCACAGTCGATGAAATTCGTGATGCCTTCATCATGAAAATCAGCAACCAACTTGATGAGAAAAGTTTGCAATTAATTGCTGCGGGTATCGCAAGCGGAAGCGAAAGTGCAACCGCTTCAATCGCGCAGACTCTCAAGGTGATGCAGGTAACAGGCGTCGTTGCCAATGCCGTTCATTCCGCAAATCTCGCCGCAGCCTCGGCGTTTTAAAACATTCAAAAAGGAAAGAAAATTATGAGTGAAGCAGAAGCAACACGATTTATTAATGTCGTTCTTAGTGATGAAGCGTTAAACGCTGAACTCGCAAATTTAAAAGATGACCCCGAAATGCTCCTCAAAGAGGTGCGTTCGCGAGGATTTGACGTCACTGCGAACGAAGTTCGCGATGCATTAATGGAAAATCTTGGTCAACGCATTTCGAATGATCAACTGCAGGAGATTGTTGCCGCTGGTATGAGGGGTGAAGTCTTCTTGGGCCTTGTCATTGCGGGAACAGTCGTGAGCGCGGCCGCCGCAGCGTTCTAACGATCAATAGGTTCTTTCAAACAAAAATAGCGAAAATTTATTCGCATCCAACTAATTTCAAAAGGAAAATAATGAGTGAATCAGAAGCAACACGATTCATCGAAACTGTTCTAAGCGATGAAAAATTCAGTAACGAGTTGATAGAAATAAAAGACGACCCCGATGCAATTTTTCAATTGGTTCGTTCGCGAGGCTTTGACGTCACTGCAGTTGAAGTCCGCGACGCCCTTCTCGAAAACTTGGCTCATCATTTGCCGGTCGAGCAACTTCAAGACATCGCGGCTGGAAAGACTGATCCAATGGGTATCGCCATTGGTGTCACTGGGTCGGTCTTGATCGGGGCCGTCTTCATTGGTGTTTCAGCGGCATCAGCAGCAGCGGTCTAAAGCGAATTGCAAAAGGCAAACCACGCGTTTGCCAGGTAGGGCCCCCTGCCGGAAGTTCAACGACAACGAGTTGGACTGCTCCGAGGGGGCCCTTTTGCGTTCTCAGTGAGCCACGTGATCCGGAAACGCGTTGAGAATATTTCGGTAGTTAGAATTATTATCAATTCTGAACCACGTTCTGTAAAGTGCGGTCCGAGATCATTCAAAGTTCGCCTTTGTAGGTCTCGCTAATCATTAGGGCCACGATTTTTCGTCGCCCCTCAACAACCTACTCAGGAGAAAAAAATGAGCGAATCAGAAGCAACTCGATTCATCGATGCGACCATGACCGACGAAAAGTTGAGCGCCAAGTTAGTGCTCATGAAGGAAGATCCGCAGGCTCTTTTAAAAGAAATTCATTCACTCGGTTACGACGCCGAACCCGATGAAATTCGCAACGCATACCTTGAAAGCATGTCAGTCCGTCTTCCCGAAACGGATCTGCAAGACATTGCTGCCGGCATAAGCGACGCAGCGAAAAAAGGTTTGATCGGATATTCAGTCGCAGCCGGTGTCATCGCTATCGGTTGTGCAGCCGCATCAGCTGCCGCGTTCTAAACCGCCGAGCAATCCGTTCAATTAATTCGATTGCCAGGTAGGGCCCCCTGCCGGAAGTTCAACGACAACGAGTTGGACTGCTCCGAGGGGGCCCTGTCGCGTCTACAAGGCGCCAATAGTCGGGAACAGACCCATCAATAGTTTGGAAGTTAGAATTATTATCATTTCTGAACCAAGTTCTGTAATGTGCTAATCGAGATCTCTCAAGGTTCGCCTTTGTAGGTCTCGCCCACCCCGGAGCGCAGCGGTGTTTCGTTGCCTTCTACCGACCTACTAACAGGAGAAAAAATGAGCGACTCAGAAAGCCAACGTTTATTGATGGCGATTGAGAGCGACAGCGCCCTTGCCGAAAAACTTTCGAAGTTGGAAAACAATCCGCAAGCGATTTACAACGAGGTCAAGCGTCTTGGTTACGACTGCAGCGTTGATGAAATCCGTGATGCGTTTCTCTCGAAGATGAGCAAGCAACTCGATGAGAAAAGTCTGCAATCAATTGCCGCTGGTTTGTCGAGCAGCGAAACCGTAACGATTTCCGTTGCTGACTTTTTGAAGAGCGTGCAAATCACTGCCACGGTCGAAAAGGGTGTTCTTAATGTGCAGGTCGCAGCGGCCGGTGCAGCCATTTAATTGCAATTAAAAAGGAGAAAAGACAATGTCTGAAGCAGAAGCAAGCCGTTTTATTGCGGCGACACAAAGTGATAAAGAACTCAGCAACGAACTGGAAAAGTTGAAGGATGATCCGCAGAAATTGATCCAAGCGATCAAGTCACGCGGATACGACGTCACACCGGAAGAAATTCGCGAAGCAGTTTTAGAAAACATTGCACCGCGCGTAAGTGAATCCGAATTACAGACAATTGCCGCTGGTCTCAATCTTTCGAACAAAGAAAAGGTCATGCTCGGCGCAGGTGGCGCCGCCGCCGCCGTTGCTGCTGTCGGCATCACCGTTGGTGCCGCTGCTGCCGCAGCTGTCTAAGTTCGAGTTGATTCAACTCAGTTAGTTATTTGCCCGGTTAGGGCCCCCTACGTATATTTCAACAATGTTAGTTGTAATTGTTGATTTACTCGTAAATAGGGGGCCCTTGCCGCGTCTCCGCAATGGTGCGCCAAATCGACAGCACCATTTTTTCCGCTCTCTACAGCGGATTTTCTGCCTTCTCCTTGTGTCGGTGGTACTTGTTTCCTGTGCCCAGGCGGAGGCGAGTGAAGGTCCCGCTCGCAAACTGCGGGTGGGATATTTGGCTTCCCTCACTCATGCCCCAGCCATCATCGGAATTGAGAAGAACTTCTTTGCCGACGCACTTGGCTCCACCCAGCTTTCAACGAAGGCATTTAATTCCGGTACCGAAGTTCTCGAAGCGTTGTTTTCGGGTGCGCTTGACCTCGCATTTATCGGACCTAATCCAGCACTCAATGGTTTTGCGAAATCAAAAGGAAAAGCAGTTGTTGTCATCGCCGGCAGCACGAATGGTGGCGCGGCGTTTATCACTCGTAAAGACATCATCAATGTTGACGACTTACGCGGCACCACACTGGCCACACCATCTTTAGGAAATACACAAGACGTTGCTTTACGCGCTTGGTTGCGCGCACAAAATCTCTCGGCATCAGTTACAGGAGATGGAGATGTAGAGATTTCTCCCCGCGAAAACGCCGACACCTTGAACGCCTTTCGTGAGGGAAAAATTGATGGTGCATGGGTGCCGGAACCATGGGCAACTCGGTTGGTACAAGAAGGCGACGGTCATGTGTTCGTTGACGAAAGAAGTTTGTGGCCGAATAACGAGTTCACAACAACGTTGTTAATTGCTCATCCCGACTTTGCCAAACATCATCGACCAACAATTTTGGCTTTCTTGAACGGTCTTCATTCCGCCATCGATCTTGCCAATGATCATCCCCAAGAAGCGCAACAACTCACCAACGACGGCATTGCAGCCGTGACTTCAAAAAAGATTTCCGAAAAAGTCTTGGCAAAGGCTTGGCAGTCGCTGAGTTTTTCCATCGAACCAAATACTTCTTCTCTTGAAGAAACAAAAAATCACGCCGTACGCGAAGGCTTCATGAAAGACGTTTCGCTTAACGGCTTTATCGACCTGAGTTTTCTCAATGAAGCTCGAAGTGAATGGACAACACCATGACAACAATTACGACGTCGAGTTCTTTAAGTAACGACTCGCCGGCAATAGAACTCGACGATGTCTCGAAATTTTTTGGTGACGAAAAACATCGTGTTGAAGCGTTGCGATCATTTGATCTGAAAGTGCAGCCCGGAGAATTCGTGTGTCTAGTTGGTGCATCAGGCTGCGGTAAATCAACTCTGCTATCGCTATTGGCCAACCTCGATAGCGCTAGTACCGGAACCGTGACTACTCGCGGTCGCACCGCATTGATGTTTCAAGAAGCGGCATTGTTTCCGTGGCGTACAGCAGCCGGCAATGTCGATATCGCATTGAAATTGCGCAACGTTCCACGCCAAGAACGGAAAGAACGAGTGGGGGAACTTCTTGACGTTGTTCGACTTTCCGAAGCGGCGAAAAAACTTCCCCATCAACTTTCGGGAGGTATGCGTCAACGAGTGGCCCTCGCCCGCGCTTTTGCTCAAGATGCTGACATTGTTTTGATGGACGAACCTTTTGGTGCTCTCGATGCCATTACGCGCGACGTTCTGCACGATGAACTTGAACGGCTATGGCTTGAGCGAAAGTTCACCACTGTTTTCGTTACTCATAATGTGCGTGAAGCTGCCCGACTTGGTGATCGGGTTTTGGTGCTCACGTCTCGACCCGGTCGAATCGCCAATGAACTTCCAATCGGATTGCCACGACCGCGTCGAATGGATTCGCCGGAAGTCGCAGCGTACGCCGCACAAATCACAAAGCTCTTGCGCACGGAGGTTCGTCGTCATGCCCACGACACCCGAGTTTCATGAAACCAATGAACACGATGAAGAACTTGCTGGACTCGACGTTCTTGATTCACCAACAACGCAACGACGTAAATGGTGGCCCGTGCTCTGGCCGAAACTGGCAGCTATCGCCATTGGACTTTCTCTTTGGCAATTAGTCGTTTGGAGCGGATGGAAGCCTGAATACGCCCTACCTGGACCAGCATCGGTGTTTTCAACACTGTGGGAACTTTTGCTCGACGGAACGGTGTTTTCCGCATCGTGGGTGACGTTGCAACGCGCAATCATCGGGTACGGACTGGCCCTCATAATTGGCGTTGTTATCGGCGCGCTCATTGTGCAAAGCAAAGTTTTGCGCTCGGCGTTCGGCTCGTTCGTTACGGGGCTGCAAACCATGCCGTCCATTGCTTGGTTTCCATTAGCCATTTTGCTTTTCCAAATTTCGGAACAAGCAATTTTGTTTGTGGTTGTTTTAGGAGCAGCCCCCGCAATCGCCAACGGATTGATTTCCGGCGCGGATGCAATTCCTCCGACAATCTTGCGCGCCGGACGAGTGTTAGGCGCGCGCCGTTTCAACTATTTCCGCTACGTAATACTTCCTGGCGCCATGCCTGGTTTCGCCGCCGGAACCAAACAAGGTTGGTCATTCGCTTGGCGCAGTTTGATGGCCGGTGAATTACTGGTGATCATCGCCAAAAAACAATCAATCGGTGCCTTGCTCACCATCAATCGATCTCTGAGTGACGCCACGGGAATGATCGCCTGGATGATCGTGATTTTGGTGATCGGAATTTTGGCCGACGCACTTATTTTCAGTCGTTTTGAACGCGCCGTTCT
>CAYOHV010000106.1:0-5558 GCA_964403825.1 uncultured Bifidobacterium sp.
CGTACTTTTGCGCGTTGTCCAAAAGGTTGGCCATTACTCGTGCGAAACGACGTTTGTCGACGCGAATAACAACATCTGTGACATCGGGATCGTAAGTAACCGGAAGTTTGCCGCCGCCCAAAATGCCGACGGCCTGCATCACAACTTCCACCGCCGTTACATCTTCGCGGTGCAGAGTGATGGCACCGACGTCGAACCGAGAGATTTCTAAAAGGTCGTCAACGAGTTGTTGAAGACGATCAACATCGGCCGCTAACAAATGCAGCGCCGTCTGGGCGCGTTCGGTCATTTCGTCTTTGGAGTTTTCTAGAACTTCAATCGAGGCTGCCAATGTCATAAGGGGCGAACGCAGTTCGTGTGACACTTCTGAAGCAAAACGTGCGTCACGTTCAATGCGATCTTCAAGAGCCTGGGCCATTTCATTAAATGGTCCGGCAATAACGTCGAGATCGCGGTCGCGTCCAATTGGAAGGCGCGTATCAAGACGACCACCAGCAATTGATTCGGCGGCGTTACCAACATCTTGTAAAGGTGCGAACACGCGACGAGTGGCCCAGTAGCCGACAATGGCGCCAGCAACGGTAGTGAGCGCAGCTGCACCTAAAAGTGAAAGCGTCAGACTGCGTAATGTTTCTTCGATGTCTTGTAATGAGGTCGCCGTATAAAGCTGACCGTTCAATTGTTCAAGAGGAACACCCACAATGACCGAACGTTGGCCATCTACTTCGCCAAATTCGTGAGCGACTGTCCCGTTGCTGGCATTGTTCGAAACTGAAAGTGGAATCTCGGCGGAATTAAATGTTGATCGGGGAGCGGAATACCACTGATCGTTATAACGAAGAAGAATTTCAGTACTTTCGTTACGAGAGATTGCTTGTAAGGCCGCTTGTACGCCTTCGGGGGAAGTGGAATTTGAAAGTAAGCCGGTGATACGAGCCGCATCGAGCTCGGCTTGATCAATCGATGTTTGTTCTCGTTGGTTGTAGAGGTTTTGGCGCGTCAAGCCGAACGTAATGATGGCCAAGACAATGCTGAGTAGCGCAGTGCCGAGGGTGAGAGTGAGGATGAGGCGTCGTCGTAATCCGAAACGACGTCGAACAGGTGCAATGATTCGAGTCCGTCGCCGTGGGCGAGTACGCGCTGAAATTGGATTTGTCACTGTTGCAACTTGTAACCCATGCCTCGCACAGTGATGACGTGACGAGGATTGGCCGGATCGGATTCAATTTTGGTGCGTAAGCGTCGGATATGTACATCGACTAAGCGTCCGTCACCGAAGTAGCCGTAGCCCCAAATCTTTTCCAACAGTTCTTCACGGCTGAGCACGCGACCGGCAGGCGACGCTAATTCAATGAGCAAACGGAATTCTGTTTTAGTGAGGTGCGTTTCCTGCCCTCCGCGTAAAACAACACCTTCTTCGGGAATGATTTCCAAATCGCCAAAAGAAAGATGCGTTGATGCAATTTCATGGGTGCGGGCGCGTCGCAAAAGAGCGCGAATACGAGCGGAGAGTTCTTTAGGTGCAAACGGTTTTGTGAGGTAATCATCGGCACCAGCCTCAAGACCGGCTACGACGTCATGTGTATCGGCGCGGGCAGTGACCATAACAATGGGCACATCGCTCAAACGACGGATTGATCGACAAACATCAAACCCATCAATACCGGGGAGCATGATGTCGATTAACACCACATCGGCCGGTTGCGCACCGAACGAGGCCAATGCATCTTCGCCCGTCTCGGCTTCGTCAACTTCCCAGCCTTCGTCTTCTAAGGCCAGTCGCACCGCCGTGCGAATTCGTTCATCATCTTCAACAGTGAGAATTCGCGTTCCCATGTTCGTAGTGTAGGTCGGCGCACCCGTTCTTATGATTACAACGCGCAGTGATTACGGAACTTCTTTTGCGCCAGCCTCAATTAATGATTGGCAAAGTTCGTTAAAAACCGCAGGAGTTGCAGCAATGCAGTACTCGGTGCTGCATTCGCCGCCATTGAGGTCACCTAAAAGAGCGCCGGCTTCGCTGGCGATTAAAGCGCCGGCGGCGTAGTCCCACTTTTGCAAACCACGTTCGAAATATGCGTCAACTCGCCCGCAAGCGACGGAACATAAATCAACCGATGCCGCGCCCATCCGTCGGTAATCGCGAATTGAACCGGCAAGATTGGCCATCACTCCCGCTTGAGCGCGACGTCGATCAGCTGAATAGCCGAATCCAGTTGCAATGAGTGAAGTGTCCAATGTGGTGGTGTTACGCACGGCGATTGGATTGCCATTACAGAAAGCACCTTGGCCGCGCACAGCGCTGAACACTTCGCCATGCATGGGGTCGTGCACGACACCAAGAAGCGGCACGCCTTCAAACTCGACGGCAATTGAAACCGCGAATCCAGGATGACCATAAACAAAGTTGGTGGTGCCATCGATCGGATCGATTATCCATTGCACACCTGTCGTTCCCGATCGGTCGGCACCTTCTTCGCCCAGAATCGCATCTTGAGGACGGGCTTTAGTGATTCGCTCGACAATGATTTTCTCGGCGGCGCGATCAACTTCGGTGACAAGATCAGTTGCTGAAGTCTTGGTATCTATCTTTAGTTCGGTATTAACCGATGCCAACAAAAGATCAGCGGTTTCGCGCGCAGCATCAATTGCTATCTGCAGCAACTCGTTGGCGTCGACATTCATTAGCGCACTCGAGGAACGCGGCGCGAGGCCGCAGACGCGCGTTCGGCGGCGGCACGCGCTTCTTCGCGTGCTTGGATCGTCCGCCATTCACCCATTGCGCGCAGGGTTAAGTTCACAACGACCGCGGTGCCAATCGCCGCCACGATGGCGCCAATTAATCCGCCAATTCCGGCTTGGACTGTCGCATCGCCGCTCACCTGAAGATCGATGAAGGCATAGCCAATAATTCCTCCGGCTGCGCCACCTAAAAGAATGGCGGCAAAGGCAAGTACGCGTGCCATAACACTGGGCAGCGCCGAATCGTCTTCGTTCGTTTCGCTGTCTTGGCGTTCGAACGTTATGCGGTCGTTGGAATTGCTCATCGTTTTCTATGGTAGGGCCGATGTGACGCAATCACGCCATCGTTTACTCATAAAGTGGAACCGTGAAGCCCCTCGTCATACTCCCGACGTACAACGAATCCGAAAATATCGTTGAGGTGCTTGATCGCGTTCGAGAGGCCTTACCCAATGGCGATGTCCTTGTCGTTGATGACGGTAGCCCCGACGGAACAGCGGAAATCGCCGAGGCATGGGGCGTTGACCATGGCGGCGTTGAGGTCATGCGTCGCGGAGCCAAGTCCGGATTAGGTTCGGCCTACCGCGCTGGTTTCGCTTACGGATTAGCAAATGGCTACGACATGTTGATTGAGATGGACTCTGATCTTCAGCATGATCCAGCGGCGCTTCCATCACTTGTGAGTGCAGTGCAAAATGGTGCTGATCTGGCAATCGGTTCTCGCTATGTTCCGGGCGGCAACATTCCTGATTGGCCGAAACATCGTGAATGGTTATCGCGCGGCGGCAATCGCTATGCCTCAATCATGTTGCGCCTCTCGGTACGCGATGGAACTGCCGGATTCCGTTGTTATGGCGCGCCCATGCTTTCGCGTATCGATCTAGAAAAAGTGACCGCCGATGGATACGGCTTTCAAATTGAGATGGCCTACAACATCGCTCGTCGGGGCGGTCGCATTGTTGAAGTGCCGATCACGTTTTCGGATCGTGAGCGCGGCACTTCCAAAATGTCGGGTCGCATCGTGGTTGAAGCCCTTGTCTTAGTGACATGGTGGGCATTGCGGGATCGGGTATTTCGCCGGCCGATTAGCAACGAAAAGAAATGAAATGCGCCAGTGGTTGGTGGCCGGCGCCGTAATTGAAAGCCCGACGGGACTTTTATTAGTTCGCAATCGACGTCGCGACGGCTCGTTTGATTGGAGTCCTCCGGGTGGCGTTATCGACCACGGTGAATCGCTTTTAGAAGGACTCACGCGTGAAGTTGAAGAAGAAACCGGCCTTGTCGTGAGTAAGTGGTCAAACAAGTTGTATGAAATCGAAGCTCACGCACCCGATATGGGTTGGTTATTGCGAGTTGAAGCGTGGAAGGCCGAGTCATGGAGTGGGGAACTTTGTTGTGACGATCCCGACGGAATCGTCGACGAAATTGAATGGGTTCCTCATCATCATTGTGAAGGTCGTCTTGAAGGTGTTGCACGTTGGGTCGCTGAGCCAATCGTGGATTGGTTATCGGCGCAATGGACTGACGAACGGATATATCGCTACCAAATAAATGGTGCTTATCCGAATGATCTGGTGGTGACCAGAATTTGATCGTTGGCCATGTCGATATGGATGCATTTTTTGTTTCGGTCGAGTTGCTCGATCAACCTGAATTACGCGGGCGTCCGGTTGTCGTAGGTGGCAGTGGTGATCGAGGGGTAGTTGCTGCCGCTTCCTATGAAGCGCGTGCACATGGAGTACGAAGCGCAATGTCGTCGGTGATGGCTCGCAAGTTATGCCCGCATGCGGTTTTTCTTTCCGGTCGCTATGACCGCTATGTCGAAATCAGTGCGCAAGTGATGGATGTATTTCATAACTTCACGCCGATTGTGGAACCGCTTTCACTCGACGAAGCGTTCTTGGATCTCACCGGTGCCGAGAAACTTTTTGGACCACCAAAAGAAATTGGCAAAAAGATTCGCGCTGAAGTTTTGGAAACTGTTGGTCTGACCTGTTCGGTAGGAATGGCAAGCACGAAGTTCATTGCCAAGTTGGCCTCGGAACAAGCGAAACCGAAAGCATCGCCGCGTGGTCCGGTATTTGGCGATGGCGTCAAAGTGGTTCCGGCGGAAGAAATTTTGCAATTCCTACATCCGCTACCGGTACAAGCGTTATGGGGAGTGGGGCCAGCGACTTTGGCCAAATTGCAGCGAATGGGAATTGTCACTGTTGGCGACTTGGCGAATTTGCCAATCGAAAACATCGTCGCCGCATTAGGAAAGTCGGCGGGGCAACACCTTCATGATTTAGCGAACGGCATTGATGATCGAGTTGTAGTGCCCGATCGCGAAGTGAAATCGATTGGGCATGAAGAAACGTTTCGACACAACATGCACGATCGTCCGTCACTTGATCGACAACTGGTTGCATTCGCGGATGCCGTTTCATCTCGTTTGCGGGCAAAAGAGTTAGTTGGACGCACCGTTCAGTTGAAGGTGAAGTTCGGAGATTTCTCTTTACTCACTCGTTCGTTGACATTGCCCAATGGCGTTGATGATGCATCTGCTTTATTAGAGGCGGCGCGCAAACTTTTAGAGCAAGTTGATCCATCACCGGGAGTGCGACTTCTGGGCTTGAGCGTGAGCGGACTAAGCCGCGATACGGCGAGACAATTAAGTTTTGACGACGTACTTTCCGGTCCAAGTTGGCCAGAAGCCAGTCGCACAATTGATGAAATACGGGCTCGGTTCGGCGATGATGCCATCGTTCCCACCACGGTTATTGGCCCGCAGGGCACCGGCCGCAAGCGACGCGGCCAAAGGCAATGGGGCCCCG
>CAYOHV010000107.1:0-5546 GCA_964403825.1 uncultured Bifidobacterium sp.
TTACACCCACAGTTATTGCTCAACGTGCCGGTCGTTTACTCGCTGACATCATCCTGGCCATTCAAGAAATGCAGCAGCCAGTCATTGCGACCATTAATGGCGCGGCCATTGGTGGCGGTCTTTGTTTAGCCTCCGCCTGCGATATTCGTATTGCCTCACCCGAGGCTTATTTCCGCGCTGCGGGAATTAACAACGGACTCACCGCCACTGAACTTGGACTTTCATTTCTTTTGCCGCGCATTATCGGCGCCGGACGATCAACCGAATTGATGTTGACCGGTCGCGATATGACCTGTGATGAAGCCGAACGATGCGGTCTAGTAACCGAAGTTGTGCCTCGCAGTGACTTGCTTGCCAAAGCCACGGAAATTGCCGACCAGATCGCCGGTCTAAGTCGCATCGGAATCGAACTCACCAAGAAAATGGTGATGGCTGGCTTGGAGTCAACCAGTTTCCGTTCGCATATGCGCAACGAAATGACAGCACAACTTTATGTGCGGCTCACCACGAAAAACTGGGACGAAGCTGTGGCGGCCCGGGCCGAAGGTCGGCGACCGAACTTCCGGGATATGTAACGGGTTATGCGCGATTTAGCGGCCTTACCAAAGGCGCATCTTCATTTACATCTCGAAGCCGCAATGTCACCGGCCACGTTGCAGACGCTTTCAGCAAAATACGATCGTGAAGTTCCCACCACGCGTGGTTACGGATCTTTTGCGGCCTTTAGTGATCTCTATGTGGCCTCCACGGATGTCTTAAGAGAACCGGCCGACTGGGAATTTTTCGCTGATCAAGTTTTTGCTGATCATCAACGTGAAGGCGCGGTGCGCGTGGAGTGCGCATTTTGGGCGGGCAACTATCGCCATTTACGTCCTGATGAAGAAACTTGGGAAATCGTTTTTGCTGCTTGTCGTTCGGCGGCAAAACGTTATGGAATCAGTTTGGGATTCATCGTGGCCGTCGATCGTGTGAAAGACACTCCTGAATCGGCCATGGTTTTGGCGAAGTTTGCTGCGCAAGCCGGTGGCGATGTTGTTGGCTTAGGACTGCATAATGATGAAGTTGGCCATCCACCCGCACCCTTTGCCGATGCATTTGCTTACGCTCGCGCGGCCGGATTAGCGGCGGTGCCCCATGCCGGTGAATTGGAAAGCGGTCAGTTTGTGGCCGATTCAATCGATCAACTGGGTGCGATCCGAATTGGTCATGGAGTGAGAAGTCCTGAAGTGGATGGGCTGCTCGATCGCTTAGTGAATGAAGGAATCCATTTAGAAGTTTGTCCGACGTCGAATTTGATGTTGGGCGTTGTTCCTTCCTATGCCGAGCATCCGCTGCCATCGTTATTTGCCTACGGCGTGCGTTGTTCGGTGAATGGCGATGACCCGCTGCTTTTCGGATCCACTCTTTTAGGCGAATATGAAGTTTGTCGGCGGGAATTTGGCTTTACCGACTCGCAATTAGCGCAGATCGCTCGCTATTCAATCGAAGATTCGTTAGCCAGCCCACAAGAAAAGCAACAGTGGCTCAAGCGTTTAACTAACTGGGAAGACCACCCCGCGTAATGCTGCGTAACTGGTCATAGAGAAAACGTTGGGCGACTTCGCGGCCCGTTCCACCATTCGGCTTAGCGCTGACATGAATACCGTCGGGACGCAACCGTTGTCGTTCGCTTAGCGGTAATGAATTAATCCAGGCGCCGTAATCAATGACATGCATCCAAGGTCGCGTGGCGGCAATATCAACGATCATTTTGTTGAAGCGGTCGACGCGGGCATTGGGTTTTTCTTCCGGATAGGGAAGCGTGAGAATGGCAACTTGGCCGGCTCCTCGGTTATGAAGCGAATCAGCCGCCGCCGATAGTTCGCCTTGTAACCATCGGTCATATGTCGGATCATCAATTTCGTACCATTTGGAACCGAGCGCAGGAACTTGTCGACCGAGTGTGTCCCAATAGCCGCCCACCATTAACGCAAGATCAATGGGATAGGTCGGCGAGAAATAGGTATCCCACTTTGTTTGCCAATCGCATTTCGTACCGATCTCCACCGGCAAACTTTTTGGGTCGTCGCCCGTTACGGCCGTGCCGCGCATTTGTCCGGTGCGACCGAACGGACAACCTAATTCGGTGCCCGACGGTTGCACGATGATGGTGGGATCGCCATCGCGCATTGCCATGGTCAAAGTGGTGGCCGTCGAATCACCAAATACAGCCATAGATAATTGATTTTCCATCGTGCCCAGTGGGTAGAGAACCGAACGGGAAAGATCGGTGACTGCCACCTGCGACGATCCCACATCGGCGAATTCAATATCACGAGCTGAAGCCGGTCGGAACCACGAAATCGCAATTGTCGAAAGAAGTATGACCGTGAGCGTTAATGAAAACGCGATCAATGTGCGTTTAGGCCAACGAACTTCGCGAATCGGTAATTCCAGCACGCGTAATGAAATTGAAGCGATGATCAAGGTGAGTAAAAGAACAAGCCAAGGTGTGAAAGTACCGAGGTTGTCGCGGAATGATTCTTCAAACCACAGATTGAGCGGCCAATGAACGAGATAAATCGCATAGGAGATCGCGCCGATATACACCAGTGGTCGCAGTGATAACGCCGTTGTAAACGGGCTTTCAATCGAACCGGCGATTAGCACCATGGCGGTGAGCACCGCCACAAAAAGTAAACCGCCGCGGAAGTATGCGCTGGTGGAAAGTGATGTTGTAATCGCTAACCAAATCAATGCGGCCAAGCAAAGAGCACCGGCCAGTTGTAAAAGTGCCAACGTGTAGGCGCGCAATTTATGGTTGCTTGTTTGCAAACGTGGCAAAAACATTTGGAAGAACAGTGCGGCAAGACCGCCAATAGCAATTTCACCGACACGTGTCAGAGTCGAGAAATACACCGTCATTGGTTCATGACGCCATATATATGTGGCACCAATTGCCAGGGCAAGTAAACCAAACCACAACACCGAGAGTCGGGCGCGTAATTTAAAGACAGCCCATACCGCTAAAGGCAAAAGCCAGTAAACCTGTTCTTCGATGGCCAGCGACCAGAAATGCAATACCGGTGAGGCATCAATACTTTGACCGTATTGCTGACCGCTAAATAGAAACCGCCAGTTCGCCACTTGAAAAAACGCGGCCAAATTGTCTTTGGCTAAGGATGGATTCCAAAGTCCGCGTATTCCCCAAATCGCCATGACGAGGGTCAAGGTGACAGTGGCGGCGGGCCAGAGCCGTCGCCAACGTCGGCGCCAAAAGGCGTTGAGGTTGAGCGTGCCGCTGCGTTGTCGTTCGTTGACAATGGCGCGGGTGATGACATACCCCGACAAGGTGAAGAAAATTGAGACGCCTAAAAATCCCGCTGGTACCGCATCGGGCCAAAGGTGATAGACGACCACGAGTCCCACGGCGATTGCGCGCAGCCCATCAAGTCCAACAAGTCGCTGTTGTTTTGGTTGTGTAGATGCGACCGGAGACGCAACTGACGGGGTGGACGACACGAGCGAAATCGTATCCTGACAGCCTCTGATCTCCCGGTCGCTTGAGCGGGATAGCAAGCGTGATTTCGCTTATTGATGAGCGATTACAGTCTCAGTGCTGCCCGCAGGGGTAGCGAGAGGAAAGGGAACCAATGGGAGAAGTTCGTTTCGACGATGTTGACGCCATCAATGCGTTAGCCAGCGAAGAGTTCGGCGAGTGGGGATCTGAGATCGTAGTAACGCAGGAAATGATCAACGACTTCGCTGAATTAACGGGCGATCGTCAATGGATTCATATCGATGTGGAACGCGCAAAGAAGGAAAGTCCATTTGGTGGACCAGTTGCACACGGTTTCTTGACATTAAGTCTTATGCCGAAGTTGGCAACATTCCCATTGAAGATCGTTGGTAATGGCAGCGCCGTGAATTACGGAGCAGAAGGATTGCGTTTTCTTTCGCCGGTTCCGGCTGGAGCCACTGTGCACGCGCGTACGCGTGTTGTTAAGGCTGAAGCGAAGCCCAAGGGAACGCTGATCACAACCGAAGCAGAAATTGCCGCGGTTGGATCGGATCGCCCCGCACTTCTTTACAAGATGCAGGTTCTTTACACGCCGCCACGCTAAGAGCGGGCTGCGCAATTTTGGGCGTTTAGTTCGTTTGCGAACGTAACGCTATGTAGTTGGGATTGGCTTGGCCGGCCGCCACAAGTTGCGGGCCAAGCCAATCTGTTACTTCCACCAACTTGCTTTTACGGATATGAACGCCGTCGTCGCGAATGTCTTTATCGCGCGGGCCGCCCACTGGTCCGAGGAAGCCCGGATAATCGATGATGACGTGATTCGGTGTTGCTTCTACTAAAGGAAGAACAACCGCGTTCATGGCGTCAGTGCGATCAGGTGTGTTGTAGGGCGAAGTTCGATTGAGGTACGGGGCAATCATCCATGCCAAGGTTGCGCCGCGGGCGGTCAGAATGGAAATGGCTTCTGAGTATTCGGCGCGCATGTAGTCGTCGTAAAGAGGATCGCCCGGTTTCATCCATTGATCGTTATTAGGCACAGTGTGATCGATGGAATCCCAAGAACTGGCATAGGAAAACACCACATCGGGATTAAACGCTTGTACCGCTGTCACCCAAGAGACTGGTCCCATTTGGTCGTCGAAGAGCAAGCGCGGATCAACCGGATTGGCCCATTCGCTACAAGGTGGACCAATGGGGCTGTTTCGTTCTTCGTAGCGAATATTTCCGCCGCGCACGGTTCCGCAACCAAGATGAGCATCGTTCATAAGCAGAATCTGACCGGGATTTCGCGCGCACCAATCCTTAAGCGCTTGGCCCATTTGCACGGCCACCGAATCGCCAACGACAAGCACTTTCACTGGATCAGTGCCCGGTATGTATTCGCAAGTCTTTCCGTCACCCAATGCAATAGCGCCGGGCGCATTAAATGCTTGGCCCGATGTTTTTGGTGCGCGTACAGCAGTGGCATAAAGCAATAGTGCCAACGTGAGGCCGAACCCGCAGGCCATAACGAAGGCAAATTTCCAACCACGCCAGAGACCTTTCACAAAAGGTCGTTCAACGTACTTATAGGAAAGCCAGGCGATGAGGAATGTGAGCCCGAATCCAAGAGCCAGATCGCGGAAAGAATTTAAGCCCGGTTGATCAGCGTCCTTATTCGAATCAACGACGATATAAACGAGCCAGTGGTAGAGGTAAAGACCGAAACCTAAACGCCCGGCCCACATGAGAAAACGGTTGGTGTACAACCAATGCAACCAACCCGTTTCGGTTGAAACGGCGCGCGTCATAAACACCGAAAGAACGGCTACTAAGAAAAAACCGCCGTATTCAAACATCCACGCTGTTTTTTCGCTGATCGTGAACATCAAAACAACAAATGCAATTGTTGAAAGCAAGCCCACTAATTGCGTAAGCCAGTGCCCCCACTTCGTGCGCGGTGCGCCCCAATACGAACAAATAACGGCCATGGCGATACCGAGCAATAACGCAAAGGCACGTGTATCGGTGCCGTAATAGGCGCGAGAAACGGTTGATGCATCTTGGG
>CAYOHV010000108.1:0-439 GCA_964403825.1 uncultured Bifidobacterium sp.
ATGCCGACCTCGCCATCGTGCATAAGCGTCGTGTTAAAGGAATGAAGAACACGGTTGAGGCTCGCGATGTTGTTGGCGAAGTTGAAGGTCGTAACTGTGTATTGATCGACGACATGATCGATACCGGTGGCACGATCGTCGCCGCAGCTGAACAATTGAAAGCCCGCGGTGCCAAGCAGATTTATGCCGCCTGCACTCATGGTGTTTTCTCGGGTCCGGCTATCGATCGCTTGAATGCTTCGTGTATCGACAAAGTGGTGATGACCAATACGCTGCCGCTCCTTGCCGCCAAGCAATCGCCCAAAATCGAGGTCCTGTCGGTGGCTGGCATCATCGCCGATGCCATTGACGCCGTCTTCGAGGACACCTCGGTATCGGAGATATTCGGCGGTAATAACCAGTCCTAGGGGCGTCGCCGGCGCTCTGCGGGCCTCAGTTC
>CAYOHV010000108.1:449-5538 GCA_964403825.1 uncultured Bifidobacterium sp.
CTGAGCTTGTCAGACCCGTGGATCGTTCCGCCTGTCGGGCCGTTTCCCGTTGTCATTTTGGAGCCGAATATGTCCATCTCTCTTACCGCTACGACAGGCCGTGTGGCTGGCTCACGTAGTTCGACGCGTTTGCGTGACGACGGCAAAGTTCCCGGCGTTGTTTATGGCCTTGGTCGCGACACCGTGGCCGTCAGCGTTGATTGGAGTGAGTTGCGTAAGGCGCTTACCACCGATGCCGGCATGAACGCCCTTATCAATCTCACCGTCGATGGCCAAACCGATCTCGCCATCGTCAAGGACATGCAACGTCATCCGGTACGCCGCAACGTTTTGCATATCGATTTCTTGCGCGTTGATCCCAACGCACTCGTCGCCGTTGAAGTTCCCATCATTTTGGTGGGCGAGGCAAAGAAGGTTGAAGGCCGTCGTGGCATCGTTGATCAACCTCTTAAGCAACTTGCGGTGAAGGCCAAGCCGAACAACATTCCTTCCGGTATCGAAATTGATATTTCCGAATTGGACCTGGGTGAATCAATCACTCTTGATTCGGTGACATTGCCGGAAGGCGTTACCTGCGATCTTGAAGGTTCAACTCAACTTGTCTTGGGTCTTGCCACACGATTCTCATCTGAAGCCGGTGAGGCTGGCGGTGAATCGGCTGCCGAAGGTGGAGCAGACGCTACATCTGAAGGTGGCGCGGCAAGCGAAGAGGCCTCGGCCGACTAAGTGGTTTTCGGAGCGCGCGATCGACGCGGGACTCCGTCTGATGTTCTCGTTGTAGGACTCGGCAATCCCGGCGCCGAATACGACAAAACGCGTCATAACGCCGGCTTTGCCGTTATTGACGAATTGGCGCGCCGGCATAACGGTTCGTTACGCGCCGGAAAAGAAAAAGCATTAGTTGATGAAGTACGTATTGCTTCGAAACGTGTAGCCATCGCTAAGCCGACCACCTATATGAATCTTTCAGGTGAATCGGTGCGGCCGCTCGTGCGCCGCTACGGCATTGAAAGCCCCGAGCAATTAATCGTCGTTCATGACGAACTCGATTTAGAGATGGGCATTGTGCGCATCAAGGTTGGCGGTGGCTTGGCAGGTCATAACGGATTGCGGTCGATTAAATCGCATCTCTCCGATGACTCATTTATTCGCGTGCGTATTGGCGTTGGTCGACCGGCGCAAAAAGGTTCGGGCGCTGATTACGTTTTGAGCCGCATGAATAAAACTGATCAACAAGTTTTGGCCAATGCCATTGTCGAAGCTGCCGACGCGGTGGAATTCATAATTTCCGATGGTGTTGGTCCGGCTATGAATCGCGTCAACGAACGAAAATAGTTGTCGCAGAAATTAATAGGGCAGTTCTATTTCATTCGGAAGCAGCAAATACTGCGGATTCAAAATGGTGAGCAATCCATGGTGCTCACTGGTTGTGCCCTCGGCCATCAATTTTGAACCTAAATGAATACCGCCGATACGACGTCGTCCGAAAAACACCAATGTGATCCCACCGGTTGAATCGGTGAGCGTTAATTCAAGACCATCAACTTGCTCAGCCCATGGTTGCACGCGCATGGCTTTGACATGGCCAACAACTTTGACCCGATCACGCCATTTTGTTTCGGCGATCGGAATGATTCCTTGAAAGGCCAAATCGGCTAACTGATTAATTTCATCGGCGTGTCGTTCTTGTTCGAGTTGATCGATCGACTTACGTTTCGTGAACAAGCCCATTTCAGTGATGCATTCCTTCGGTTCCCGACATGGATCCTGGTGTGACGCGGTGGATCTTTTGTCCGTGGGAAGAACGAGTGAGGTGATAGGGAACGAACGTCACGTTGGCATGGGGAACGTCGGCTAACGCTTTCGCAATGTCATCAGCTGTGTGATCGTGCAAAAGGCGATGCCATGCCGAACGATATTCACGGCGAGGGATCAGCACTGTTACTTCGGTATCGCCATCGGCGGCAAGCTCGGAAACTACTTCCAGCACAGTGCGGTTAATGCGCCGATCGGGACAGGCACGAATATCGAGCGGCAAACTCGCCAGCGCTAACTCGCTCCATTCTTTGGCCAAAATATCGGCACGATCGGGCGCAACGGCGATATGAACGGCGCGCAATGTATTGGGACTTAACGTGCGCGCGTATTGCAAAGCGCGTGCGCTGGTGCGATCAACTTTGTCAATCAGTACGACTACGGCGTGATTACGCAAAACCGGAGCAGTGGCGGCTCGCTCAGCGTCTTCTTCGAGTTCCGCTTTTTCGGCCTCGTATTGATGATTGAGACGAACAACAATCCACACAAAGACAGGAATCATCAAAATGATGACCCAGGCGCCATCGACGAATTTGGTGGCACTGATCACGATGGTGACAACCGCAGTAACGAAGGCGCCGAAACCATTAATGGCCAAGCCAAAGCGCCAGCCTTTTTCGCGTAAACGTAAATGGCGACGGGCCATACCTAATTGCGAGAGTGTGAAACTGGTGAAAACGCCTACGGCATAAAGCGGAATCAATCGTGTGACATCGGCACCGAGAACCGCAACCAAAATGGCGGCCAAACCAGAGAGCGCCAAGATGCCATTCGAATACACCAATCGATGTCCGCGTTTGGTGAGTTGTTTCGGTAAAAACGAATCTTCAGCTTGGAAAGAGGCAAGACGAGGGAAGTCAGCAAAACCAGTGTTCGCCGCCATAATCAAAATCAACATGGTGGCGAACTGCGTGAAAATAAACATTGCTTGGCCGAGTCCGGAATTGCCGTAAACCTGTTCGGCAATTTGCGCGATAACGGTTTTTCCTTCCACCGGAATGGTGTGCAATTGCGAAGCGAGCCAAGAAATACCGAGGAACATCACGCCCAGCATTGATCCCATGATGACCAATGTTTTCGACGCGTTTTTCCACGATGGTTCACGGAACGCAGGAACACCATTGGAAATTGCTTCGACACCGGTAACGGCGGCGCCGCCGGAAGCGAATGCATGTAAAACCAAAAACCATCCAACGGCACCCATGCTGAGGGCTTCATGCCGCTGCGATGGATCCATTGCATCCACCGAAATTTGTTCGAGTCCTCCGCCAAAGCCGGCTTTCCAGATTCCGTAACCAATCATTAACGCCATGGCCACGACAAATGCATACGTCGGAACGGCGAAGATACGTCCCGATTCTTTTACGCCTCGTAAGTTGCCCAAAGCAACGAGCGCAATGAAACCGATAGCAATTGGTACGCGGTACGGATAAAGACCATCAAAGACCGAGTAGATGGCAGCCGTGCCAGCAGAAACGGAAACGGCAACTACCAAGATGTAATCGGTTAACAATGAAACGCCGGCAACTTGTGCCGGCAATACTCCGAGATTGTCTTTGGTAACGATGTACGCGCCACCCGATGATGGGTAGGCCTTAATCGTTTGGCGATAACTCAAAACCAAAATAATGAGCACGCCGATCATGGCGATCGTGATCGGCAAAACGTAATTGAATGCAACAAGACCAACGCCGGCGATGAGCAACGTGTGCAAAATTTCTTCCGTTGCATATGCAGCCGAAGAAAGGTTGTCGCTAGCAAAAACGGCAAGACCAGTTGGCTTGCCGAGTTTTTCATGCGCTAGTTGATCAGTATTAAGTGGCTTTCCTAAAAGTTTCGACTTCACTCGGAATGACCGAGATTCAGGAATGTCCACGTGGGCAGTGGAAGGCAATGGGGATGGTCCGGCTGACGAGCCCGACTGTTCTAGAGAAGTCATACGTCTGCTAGTTGACACCTTTTCGCGCCCCTAATGCAATCACCAGCGATTTTTTCTCTTTTACGGTTCACTCCTTGACCTGTGACATTTGGCGGCCGAATGAGACCGGAGCGGAGGCGACCTAGGCTGCGACTACCCGGTTGCTCGCAATTCGGGCCAAAGTCGCGGTTGTTGCGCCTTATAGAACTTGTTCAAACGACTCCTCGTACCGAAACCATTGCCGAAATTGCCACCGAAATCACTCTTGATGTCACTGCCTCTCGCCCCGCTCCTTCCATTACTTGAATCTGAACCTGGCTTACGTCAGGTGGCGGGTCGACGTCTGGCCACTTTGGCGGTGCCAACGGCGGCGCGGGCAATTTCTTTGGCGGCTCTTGGCCAACAAAGTGAGCGCTCGCCCTATGTAGTGATCGTGCCCACCACTGCCGAAGCCGAGCGGTTAGCCAAAGATATTGGCGCGTTCTGCGGAAACAATCAGGTTGATGTTTTTGCCGGCTGGGAAACGTTGCCATTTGAACGCGTGAGTCCATCGGTGGAAACCATGGGACGTCGTATGCGCTCGCTATGGCGATTGCAGCATGATGCGCCGAAATTTTTCGTGACGTCGGTGCGGGCGTTAATTCAACGACTTAGTCCGGACGCGCAACTAGTTGCACCGTTAACAGTCCAACGCGGCGATTCAATTGATGTCGAACATTTTGTGCAAGGGCTCGTGGCTTTTGGTTATCGACGCGAAATTCAAGTGGAGCATCGCGGCGAGTTCGCCGTACGCGGTTCCATTGTTGATGTTTATCCCAGTACGGCTGATTCGCCTTTTCGTATTGATCTTTGGGGTGATGAAGTTGATCGACTGACTGAATTCGCCGTGGCCACTCAGCGCACAACGCAGCCCATCGACGCTATGCAGATATTTCCGGCACGCGAACTTTTGCCCACCGAGAATGTGCGGAGCCGTGCCGAGCAGTTAATCGCTACCGAACCTTGGGGGCGAGAGCAATGGGAAAAATTAAGTTCGGGATTCTTCTTTGAAGGAATGGAAAGTTGGCTTCCGTGGTTAGCGGATGGCGACGCCCAATCGGTATTGCAACTTTTATCCGGTGATGCGCAATTGGTGTTAGTAGAACCACGGCGACTGCGCGATCGCGCCAACGATATTCGGGCTGAAGAACAAGACTTAGCGAAAGCGTTGGCGACGACGTGGGATGTTGATGATGAAACATTCCCGATGTTGCATATCGAACTTGACAATCTTTTGGAAAAGACCGACGCGCCGATGCTTACGGTGCTCGATGCTCCGGATTCACCCGATACGGCTGCGGTTGAAGCAAGTGGTTG
>CAYOHV010000109.1:0-5500 GCA_964403825.1 uncultured Bifidobacterium sp.
TATCCAATCAAGAATTCGGCCGCATCTGTTAAAAAAACTACAATCATGGAATGACAACGCTCGCACCCGAAGCCAAAACCCTCATCGGCATACTTGCCGCCGCAGGGATCGCTATCATCGCAATCCTCCTAATGAATAGTGACCCTAAACCTGTTTACATGCGCCCTATCGACGAAAGAGCGATTTCAGAATTGAATGCCGAAAACATTCTGCCGAAACTCTCGACATCAACTCGCATACACAAACTTGAACAACTCTGCAAGATTGACCCATTTTCAAAGATTTATTGGGACGAAGATCACGCAGACGTTCGTGGGGTCGCGCGCAAACTTTCTTTGTCGCCGTTTGATGCTCAAGGCATAGCGATGATTGCGTCACGTGTTAATTTTTGTGAATAGGAATCGCAACCGAAGTCGGCAAGAACGAAACTCTAGGTTTGCTTCCGATAAAACGACTTAATTAGGTCGACTTGCAAAAACCCATATCGCATTTGCAGATACAAGGTTTTCATCCAGGCTGAATCAACATTTGCAAATCTCGTTAGATCGCACATGACGAAGCTCAAAATCAGATTTCATATTCGATTTTATTTCCTTCTTGCGATTGCATTTTCGACCAAGGTGGGGAGGTTCTTTCGAATGTGCCCATAGATCGTTTTGCTATCGCCAGAACCCGGGTCGTAGGCGGTCACCAAATCTGAAAGCCGTCCACCATTATCTAGACTGATTTTCGAGAACGGATTTAACCCCTTGGCGGAGACTCTTTCTGATCGATCTTGAAGCCCATGAATGTATACCCCTAAAACTCCCTTGCCTGATTGCCAAGGTTGTCTTATTTCATAATCGACCCAAGTCCTTAATGCCGTTTGTGAGCCAATAAGGACAACAAGGCAATCGCAATTGTCCATTTGGTCTTTGATCCAACGTTTAACAGAATCATCCCCCTTCCTCTTGACCTCCTCCCAATCGTTTGGCTTCAGCATCTGATTACCCTCAACCACCCCCATATTGATTACTTGTTGAACTCGAAAATTATCGAGTTCATAATGAAAGCTGTAAAAGACTTTACGAGCCATTTTTTCCTCCTTCAATTAAACAAAATGTGAGAATTTCCGATGTCGCAGCAAATAGGTAAAAGGCTGACAAACTCGGACTAAAAAACGACGATAAATATTTGCTGTATTTATTCGATTTATCGATATTCATCTGAAAGTCAACTTCAGAATTCGGTTTGTCCGCAACAGCGGAGTACAACTTTCGGAATGCTCGCTCAAGGTAAATGAAATAGGCATCCAACGCCCAGAACAAAACTGTTGAAACTAATGCGATATAAAGAATGCGAGGCTCATTCTGAGTAAGGGCAAATCCAAACAAGACCCCCGTGAATGAGATCATCCAGCCTTTAATCAACGAAGACTTATCCGAAAGTCTCGTAATTACCGCCTGTATAAATTCGAGGTGTTTGAGTTTCGCTTTCATTCACTTTCAGCCCTTCAAGAGCGCTCACGAATCGCTTGAAGCATCTCGTCATGACGGGCTTGAGCGAGTTTTTGTTTGCGACTAGACCGACGAATCAATCGATACGGGACAAGAAAAATTCCAAAAATGACATACCAACATGCAATCAACGTCCACCAAATTGCGATGAGCGAAATCACTCCGATAATTACAAGTGGCTTCGCCCATGCCGATTCGATTTTGGTCAATTTCCAAGCGCGTTTTGCCGATCCTGTAAATGACATCGGGGCTTCGATTACAACGGTCATTTAGTTTCCTTTTGTTAAATGATTTAACAAACCTACCCGTAAATTCGAACTTCTATTAATAACGTGTTCTCTTACAAACACTCGCTGACCGAATTTGAATTTGCCTAATTTCCAGTCGGTTGAATTGTTTGTTTTTCAAAAATGCACGCGCAGGAAGTAATTCACTCCTCCGCTATGTTCCTCGCAACACGAACGCTGATTCATTTCCTACTCGGCGAGGATCAATCAAATGTCCAACGAAATCGCTAACCCTTTGTGGAAGCAAGTCTCCTTTTTCCTGTTCGGATTAATTGTTGCGTTAGCCGCAATTGGATTCGTCATCAATAAACAAACGAAACTGCAAGCAACTGGGCTCATTACCGCGCTCATCGTGGCGGCCATAACTGTTTCGTTATTTGCCCTCAAAATGAAACGCCACCAAGCCCGGACAATGCCGCAAAGTCACAAAGAACTCTCACCACCGGTGCTGGTGTCATTTGGCGTGGTGATCGCCCTCATCCTTTTAATGTTTTATGCCGGCGTGAAGGATTATTCGCGCCACAAAGATCGCACCATGTTCGGCCGAGTGGAAAACTCAAAACAAACAACGTTTTACGAACTGCCGGAGTAGTCGCCTAACCACCCGCCGCTAAACAAGCGGCACCGAACTTCGGTGGGACAAACGATGTCGCCGATGTTTTGAAATCATTTGGAGTGGTTGGCTCTGAAGCGATGAATGGCAGACACCAACTGGAAAGGTTCTGACGGAACGCACTCGCTCCAAAGAACATCCGGTTCACGCTGGTGACCTTGCGCACATTCCATGTGTTCAACGGCTGGTTAAACACCACCGCAGTCGAGAACATGCCCCCCATATTGGTGGCATTCGAAACATTCCAGGCGTTCAAAGGCTGATTAAACGATTTGGCATATTCGAACATGTTGTTGAAACTCAGGCCCGACGACGTGTTCCACGTTGCTAGCGGCTGGTTAAAGTTCTGCGCATTTTGGAACATAAATTGGAAGTTCGTGACCTTTGAAACGTCCCAACGATCGAGCGGTTGATTGAATTTCATTTGGCTCGTCAAAGGACCATTTGTGTCAGTCGCTGCCGAGAACATGAAACTCATATTGGTGATCTTCGAGGTATTCCACGAGTTAATCGATTGATTGAATTCCAACGCACCGAAGAAGAGCGCCTGCGCTGAGGTGACATTAGAAACATCCCATGTGCTCACCTGGGCGCTGTTAAATCGCTTCGCTTGGAAGAAGACACGATCAATATTGGTCACCGTTGCCGGAATCGATGACGGCACCGACGACAAATTCTCGGCTCCAGCAAACGCACCACTCAACGATTTCAAACCGAGATCGCCAAAGTCAGATAATCCCGTGAGCAACTTGTAGCCGACATAACTGGGTACTGAAGTCGTGCGGTCGCCATATGAGTCAACTGTGCCCTTAATTGAAATCGTGACCGGCCCCGTCACGCCGCTGTTAATGGTGCAAACCGTGTCGGTGGTTCGATTGGCCGACTTCACTGATGCTGGGCACACGACCTTGGGGTCCGATGTGCGAATGGTGACATCGACCGCATCACGCAAAGGCAACGCAATTGATCGCACGGTTGTATCGAGAGCGGGATTAATAGTGAGCGCCATCGCCGTGGGCGAAACAATGAAGATTGACGTTTGTAATCCGCAGTTGAATTTCGCTCGGGTTTCTACTCCCCCAGCCGTAACTGCCGGCACCGCAAATCGATAGCGCACGGTTTGACCATGATCCACTGCCGGATCAACTGCTATCTGAATTTGTGTTGCTCCGGCGGAGACCGAACCGACTGATGTCCATGTCACCCCATCAACACTCTTTTCAATCTCAAATGGCGTGACGACATCAGTCGATGTCCAGGTGAGATTCACCTTTGAACGATCGGCTGGCTGTGTCGCACTCAAATTCGACAGGGCCGCACACAGCGTCAACGGAGCGACGGTCGTGGTCGTCGGCGGCACAGTGGTGGTGGTTGTTGGCGGAAGCGTCGTCGTCGTTGATGACGAGGTTGTCGTAGTTGACGAGGTCGTCGTCGTCGGCGGAAGCGTGGTCGTCGTCGTTGACGAGGTTGTCGTCGTCGGCGGAAGCGTGGTCGTCGTCGTTGACGAGGTTGTCGTCGTCGGCGGAAGTGTCGTCGTTGTCGTTGAAGTTGTCGATGTGGTTGACGTGGTGGATGTTGTAGTTGTGGTTGTAGTCGTTGTCGTTGTTGTCGGGGGCGGCAGCGTTGTGGTCGTCGATGTTGTGCTCGGCGGCACAACCATCGGCGACATGGTTGACGTGGTCGTTGTGGTTGTGGTCGGCCCAATAGTTGTGGGTGGGGTCGTGGTTGTTGTTGTCGACGCCCGCGCCACAGTGGTGGGCGGCGGAGTCGTTGTGGTCGTAGTCGTACCCGATGCCACCCCAGGCGACGGATCAGATGGCGAGACCGATCGCTCTTGCCCACTTACATTTGTCGGCGGCACAGCGATCGTCGTGGGCGGCATCGCCTTGAAGTCGCCTAATAACGAAATTGATGTTGCCGCAGCCGGCAATGTTGAATCGGGTAGTGGGCGATCCTGCGCCGCTTTTGCTTCAGTGGTGAAGAGCGACGAGTTACCAGTTGCGTGATCATCCGGACAATCTCCACTCCAATAGACCCAAGCCAAGCACACAAGAGCAGCGATCGAAAACAAAATTACGTTTTTGCGATGCGAGCGTGTGTCTTCATTTTCAAATTCAGCATCGCGCGCAGGTTGGGGTGCCAAGCGCACCACCAACGCGACACCAAGCGCGAGCAAAATCACAATGAGCGGCCAATAGGGACGGCTTATGCAGTGAAAGGGTTGCGACAGTTGGGAGAGAACTAACAAGAGCTACACACTCTCCAACCCAATTCGAATGAGCGACGCGCTATAACCACCTTGCGATTCGCTTTTGTACTCGTCATCGCTCGCTTCATTTTTTGCTCAACACCCAAGATCTGGTACTGAAAAGAATTGAATACTTTTCATTGGTTAGTAAATTTATTACCCACAAAGTTCAACATGCAACTCAGGGCAATTTTGACCCTTGACATTTAGGATTCCGATACTTCCAGAGCCCGTGAAATGTCCCACCGAAGGACAAACAAAAGTTTGCTAAACGCCGTTCCGTTTTGCAAATAATTCCACCGCTTAATAGATCTGCAACGCGCAGAAGGGTTTTTAAGACTTTGGCAATGCCCGATTTTTCACGAACGGCGCCGCGCTTCCCTATCTGTCGGAACTTATGGCAGCACCACTGCGAGGTGACGGGCAGGTTCCAAAGTTTGTTGCTCCATGCACGCAGACGCGAGTGAACAATCCTCTCGCCAGAAAAACCACGCCAAGAGAATCAGCGCAACGAAGCCCAACAACAAAAAGTAATTGCGCGCTGAGCGATTTTGTTTTCCATCACTCGAAGGAGTTGGCGCAAAGTGAATGAAGAGACCAACACCAATTCCAATCATCACGACGATGAACGGCAGATAAGGCCAGCGCGTGCAATGGAATGGATTAGTCAGCGAAAACAGAACTAACAAAATTGACGCACATCCAAACTCAATCTGTACTCGCTTGTTGCTAGTTAGAAAACGTCCTGCGAGTGATGAAGTAAATTTGCTAAACACAGTTCGATCGCGCAAATAATTCGAGCGCTTAATAGATCTGCAATGCGCAGTAGGAAGTTCACGAACTCGGTGGTGGGCGT
>CAYOHV010000110.1:0-5457 GCA_964403825.1 uncultured Bifidobacterium sp.
TGGAAAGGTTCGCGCCAATCCACATCATCAAAGGTTCTGATGATGTCATCTTGAATGATGAAGTCGGCAAACTTCTCAATGAGTTGCTGGGCGATGATGATCGAACTTTGGTTTTGGCTGAACTCTCCATTGATAATCATCTTGATGGCGATGACTATTCCGTCGGTCAGTTAGTTGACGCGGCTCAAACGGCGCCTTTCCTCACTGATCGGCGAGTGATCTTGTCTCGCCATAGCGCAGTGTTTTCCAATAAAGATCTTGTCGCACCGTTAGTGGCGTATTTAGAAGATCCGTTGCCCACTTCCGTCATTGTCATGGTGTGGGAAAAAGATCCGCGGCCCAATAAGTCAGCCAAAACTGCAGCCATTCCGAAATCGCTGGCCGATGCAGTTGCATCATCGGGCGGCATTTTGCACGACGTTTCTGTTTCAGCCCGTGACACCGATAAATGGATTGATGAACAACTAAAAGATTCGGATCTGCATCTCGATAATGCCGCCTGGGCCTATTTCATTGAACATGTGGGCACCGATGTTGCGCGTGTACGAGCATTAATCGCCACTTTGGAATCGGTGTTCGGCCCGAAAGCAAAAGTCAGCGTGGCTGATATCGAGCCCTATATGGGCCGAGCCGGTGACGTCGCACCTTGGGATCTCACTGATGCCATCGAAAAAGGTGATGCCGCCTCCGCTATTGCGATTGCTCATCGAATGATGAATGGCGGCGATCGTCACCCATTGCAGTTACTCGCCACATTGACGAACCACTACATGAGGATTTTCCGCGTCGACGATCCTTCGGTTGCGAATCAAGAATCAGCTGCGGCAGTTTTAGGAATCAAGGGCAGCACGTTCCCGGCAAAGAAGGCGCTGGATGCATCGCGACAACTTGGTTCGGAACGACTTTGTGAGATCGCACAATTGTTAGCGCAAGCCGATTTAGACCTTCGGGGCGCGACAACGTTAGAAGCAGAATTTGTTCTGGAGATTTTGATCGCCCGTTTAGCAGGGCGACATCGAACTAGCCGGCGGCGTTGATTCGCTTCATCAAGCGGCTCTTACGACGAGCAGCCTGGTTCTTATGCATGACGCCTTTGGCGGCTGCCTTATCAAGACGTTGGATTGCTAAACGAGCGGCTTCGGCTGAATCTTCAGTGCCAGCAGCATCAAGAGCGCGCTTGGTACGTGTCTTTACTTCTGAACGCACCGCCTTGTTACGAAGACGACGTGCTTCGTTCTGTCGGTTGCGCTTGATTTGG
This sequence comes from uncultured Bifidobacterium sp., assembly GCA_964403825.1. Taxonomy (GTDB): domain Bacteria; phylum Actinomycetota; class Acidimicrobiia; order Acidimicrobiales; family Acidimicrobilacustridaceae; genus Acidimicrobilacustris. The sequence continues at coordinate 1,259 of CAYOHV010000110.1, forward strand.
CTCTTGATATTCGCCACGGGTTAATCCTTGTCTTGCGGAACTGCCTCAATGGAGGCGGACGAGAAATTGTAGCGGCTGAGCCCCGCCACCGTCATATTGGGCCTCTGTCCTCTAGGCTGGGAATGCCCCCAATCCTAAGGACAGCGTCGTTCGTGGCCCTTGACCGCTACCGGAATCTCTGCATTATCGCCCATATCGACCACGGGAAATCGACCTTGGCCGATCGCATCTTGGAAATATGCGGGGCGGTTGATCCGCGTGAAATGCGGGCGCAGTACCTCGATTCGATGGATATCGAACGGGAACGCGGCATCACCATCAAACTGCAATCGGTGCGTCTCAATTATGGCGAGCACATCATTCACCTCATCGATACGCCCGGGCACGTCGACTTTGGTTACGAGGTTTCGCGATCGTTAGCCGCGTGTGAAGGTGCGATTCTTTTGGTCGATGCGGCGCAAGGAATTGAAGCGCAAACATTGGCTAACTGTTATTTGGCTTTGGAAAACGATTTAGAAATCGTGGCCGCTCTCAACAAGATTGATCTTCCCGCGGCCGATCCCGATCGTTACGCCGCAGAAATTGAAAAGGTCTTAGGAATTCCGGCGGATGAGATTTTGCGCGTAAGCGCCAAGACCGGTGAGGGTGTAAGTGATCTTCTCGATGCGGTGGTGGAACGAATTCCGCCACCGGTCGGCGACCCTGATGCACCGTTACAAGGTTTAATTTTCGATTCGCATTTCGATCAATACCGCGGCGTTGTTTCTTCTATTCGTGTCATGAACGGAACGATGCCCACCGGCGCGAAATTACGTTTTCTGCAGGCCGGCTCAACGTATGAGGCCGATGAAATCGGCGTTCGCTTGCCGGATCCAACTCCAGTTGCGCAATTAAGTGCTGGCGAAGTGGGTTATCTCATCGCCGGAATTAAAGATGTTGGTGAAGCGCGGTCCGGTGAGACAGTCACCTTGGCGGCCAAACCAGGCGAAGTGCTTGAGGGATACCGCGAACCAAAACCAATGGTGTTCTGCGGTTTGTATCCAGTTGAGGGCGATGAGTTCCCAGCGTTACGGGAAGCGTTGGAAAAACTCCGTCTTAACGATTCGAGTTACACCTTCGCGCCGGAAAGTTCCGGTGCGCTTGGTTTCGGTTTCCGCTGCGGATTCTTGGGCTTATTGCATATGGAAATCATTCGTGAACGTTTAGAACGCGAATTCAATCTTTCGCTTATTGCCACTGCACCTTCGGTGCAATACATCGTGCATCGGGCCAACGGTGAAACGTTGACCATCGATAACCCTTCGGAGTTACCACCGGCCGCAGAAGTGGAATCGATTGAAGAACCGTTTTTGCGGGCCACGATTTTGACGCCAACCGATTACACCGGCACCTTGATGGAACTTTGCCAAGGACGGCGCGGCGACATGATCAAGTTGGAGTATCTGTCACCGGAACGTATGGAACTCGTTTACGAACTTCCATTAGCGGAAGTCGTCACGGACTTTTTCGATCATCTAAAGAGTCGCACTCAGGGTTATGCCAGTCTCGATTACGAACCGGCGGGCTACCGACAATCGTCACTGGTGAAGGTCGACATTTTGTTGAACTCTGTTCCCGTCGATGCCTTTTCCATGATCGTGCATAAAGACAAGGCCTATTCCTATGGCCAGCGCATGACCGAGAAACTAAAAGAACTCATTCCACGCCAACTTTTCGATGTGCCCATCCAGGCCGCTATTGGCGGACGCATCATTGCGCGCGAAACCGTAAAGGCGAAACGGAAAGATGTTTTGGCCAAGTGTTATGGCGGCGATATCACCCGAAAGCGCAAATTGCTCGAGAAACAAAAAGAGGGCAAGAAGCGTATGAAGAACATCGGGCGCGTTGAAGTTCCGCAAGAGGCATTTGTCTCTGCTTTACGCCTTGATGACTAGGCCATAAGGCCTGCATTCCCGCTTCCTCTCCGGCTGGCACTCTGGCCCTGAGAGTGCCAATCAGGGTCTGTGGCGGCTACGCTAAGCGCAGGTCGTACACGGAGAAATCATGCTCGACGAACGCAAAGCCAAGATATTGCAGGCTGTGGTCACCGAGTACATCGAGACAGCGCAGCCAGTCGGATCCGGTCATGTGGCCGCTAAAGCCGACGTCAAAGTTTCGCCTGCGACCGTGCGTAACGATATGGCCGCGCTGGAGGCTGAAGGATTTTTGGCGCAACCTCATACAAGCGCGGGTCGTATCCCTACGGAAAAGGGTTATCGATTTTTTGTTGATCAACTTGGCGGTCCGGGTCGACTGGGCGCATCGGAAACGCAACAAGTGCGTGCCTTTTTCGCACAAACACATAAACAAATCGACCAAATGTTGGCCGACACCTCCCGGTTGTTGTCATCGCTCACACACAACGCTGCCGTTGTTGTGGGGCCGCAACCCGAAGTCACCACCGTGCGGTCGGTGCAGTTGGTTTCGTTAAATCCCCGCAATGTTTTGTTAGTGGTGGTGTTCTCCAACGGTGCCGTTGAGAAATACTCATTGGAGTTCACCGAAGACATTGATGAGTTGTCGGTGAATGCTGCCGGAGTTCAACTTTCCACTTTGATGGTGGGAACAAGTTTGGCCAAGATTGTCAATCCGTCGGATCAAAACGCGCAAACTTCAATAAGCGAAAAGATCGTGACGCTCGCTTTGGAAAAAGTTAAAGGCGAAAGCCATCAAAGTGAACATGTCTTTATCGGTGGCACCAGCCAAATGGTTTCTAATTTCGATGCCGTTCGAAAAGTGAGTGAGATTCTTCATATTCTCGAAGAACAACTTGTGGTTGTGAGTTTGTTAGAAGACGTCCTTAGCCGTGGTCTTTCGGTAGCCATCGGACGCGAAACGGGGAGCGAAGCCTTAGCGGATTGCGCGCTTGTCGTCGCGCCTTATGAAATTGATGGTGAATTCGCAGGGACAATCGGCGTGCTCGGACCTACTCGTATGCATTATGACCAAGCGTTAAGCGCAGTAGCCGTGGTGGCGAATCGACTCGGCCGTACATTGAGCGAAAATGGCTGATTACTACGATCTTTTGGGCGTTTCACGGCAAGCCACGGCGGAGGAAATTAAGCGGGCTTACCGTCGTAAGGCGCGTGAGTTGCATCCTGATGCCAACCCCAATGATCCGGCGGCCGAAGCGCGTTTTAAAGAAGTAGCCGTGGCCTACGAAGTTCTCTCTGATCCACAACGTCGTTCGCAATATGACATGTATGGCGAAAACGGTCCGGCAATGGGCGCCAATTTTGGCGGTGGTTTAGGCGACATTTTCGACATGTTCTTTGCCGGAGGTTCGCCCTTCGGCGGTTCCGGTCCCCAAGGTCCGCCTCGTGGTCAAGATGTTGAAGTGGTCATCAACCTTGAGTTTGTCGACGCCGTCTTTGGTTGCGAAGCGCCAGTAACCGTGCGCACGGCCGTGCATTGTGAAGATTGTGAAGGCAGCGGTTCTGAAGCAGGATCGCATCCGGCCCAGTGCTCGGAATGTAACGGCAGCGGCCAAGTGCGGCGCGTGCGGCAATCAATATTGGGACAGATGGTGACGGCTGGACCGTGCCAACGCTGCGGCGGATTTGGAACCGTTATCACTCATCCCTGCACGCGTTGCGGGGGAGAAGGACGCCGACTCGAAGAATGTGAGTACGTCGTCGATGTGCCCGCCGGTGTTGATACCGGTGCAACATTGCGTTTAGCAGGCCGAGGAGCAGTTGGTCCGCGTGGTGGACAAAGTGGCGACCTCTATGTGCATCTACGCGTTTTGGATCATGAAGGTTTCACTCGTGAAGGCGACGATCTGCATACCGAGATGCATGTTTCATTTGCGCAAGCGGCCCTCGGTACAACGCTGCGATTACAAACTCTTGACGGCGAAGAAGTCGTTCCGGTTGTTCCCGGAACGCAATCGGGAACAGTTATTTCATTCCGCGGTAAAGGTGTGCCTCACCTTCAAGGACGCGGTCGCGGTGATTTACATGTCGAAATCATTGTGGAGACACCAACCGATTTAGACGAAACAGAAACTGAACTTCTGCAACAACTCGCCAAGCATCGTCAGGATCATATTGAACCGCCGGAAAGCGGTCTGTTGTCCAAGTTGCGTGGCGCGTTCAAATGATTGAACTTCCAGAACAACCCGGTGGGGTGCACCCGCATGTTTTGGTGGCGAATTGTGA
>CAYOHV010000111.1:0-5442 GCA_964403825.1 uncultured Bifidobacterium sp.
GCTCTGGGGATGGAACCGATGGGGACGCCTCAAGACGTGGATAGTCATTGTTCCGGTTTTGGTATTGGTGGGACTTGCTGTGAGTAACCAATTCGCTCGGTTCCTTCCAAATCTTTTGTGAGGAGAAAAATGAGTTATTTAGAAAAAGAATCAGGGGAGCGGAACGATTCGGAGCCCAGCCATCATCCCGTTGAATTCCGCAATATTTCTATTGTCCAACTTTTAAAGTCGAATGAATCGATTCCGGTTGTCAAAAACATCACCGTTTCCGTTAGTGAAGATGGGGTCACAGCTCACGACGGAAATCGTGAATGGAGTTGGCCGTTCTCCGAGATCACTGAAATTGAGTACCGATTCGAAACATCAGTCTTCTTCCAAACTATTGAACTTCGAGACTTCGGTGTCGCAATTCCTGCTGAGGATTTTGACGAATTTCGATCACTCGTGGATCGTCATTATGAGAATGCAACTGGTGGAAGAGACGCATCGGCGCGGCCGAGTGCTCCGATCGAGAGCAAGAGAGGTTTCTTTACGCGCCGTCAGGAATTTAAATTCGAAGAACTTCCACTCGCCGAACTTCAAGCTAACGCGATCTCAGCTTGGTTTGGAAATCATCATGTTCTCGATCAAATTTCTTTGACGATGACGGCTGGACAGGTGACGGCGTTAATTGGACCGTCAGGTTGTGGCAAGTCGACATTTTTGAGAATTTTGAATCGTATGCACGAACTAGTTCCTAGCGCATCACTATCCGGTGAAGTTCTATTAGATGGCGAAGATATTTACGACACTCAAAGGAAAGTCACCGACGCTCGACGGCAAGTTGGAATGGTTTTTCAGAAGCCCAACCCATTCCCCGCAATGTCAATCTATGACAATGTCGTTGCAGGATTTCGAGTAACCGGAACAAAAATTTCTGATAGTCAGCGCGATGAAATTGTTGAGTCAAGCCTTCGTCGAGCTGGTCTTTGGAATGAAGTGCGCGATCGACTCCGTCAGCCGGGTGGTGGCCTTTCCGGTGGGCAGCAACAGCGACTCTGCATCGCACGAGCATTGGCGTTACGACCTCGAGTGTTATTGATGGACGAACCGTGTTCGGCGCTCGACCCAACTTCGACTCGCCGCATCGAAGAAACAATCATTGAGTTGCGAAAAGACGTAACGATTGTGATCGTGACGCACAACATGCAACAGGCAGCACGCGTCTCGGATCAATGTGCATTTTTCCTTGCCGAGCAGGGCACCCCGGGCGTTATCGTTGAGTACGGTCCGACAAATGCGATCTTCGAAAACCCTCAAGATCAACGGACATTCGATTATGTGAATGGTCGGTTCGGTTGATTGAAAATGAACAATTCCGGTTGACCGGATATGTTCATTTTCTGGTTGTTTTCCCTTATAAATAGGCTGTTTTACTCCTTCCTAACTAACGAAACCCATCGGCTATTCGGGCGGATGGACGTATGAAAGGAAGGCGAAATGCCACAAGACCCCCGCAGATTCCGTTGGCGAAAATTAACGGCTCTGTTTTTTGTATCGATCGTCGGCTTCGGTTTGTTTGCTTCGGCTCCGTCAGCGAGTGCCGATCCGAAGTTTGCAGATGCATTGGTCGGAGTTGGTTCAGATACGACCATGGATGTAATGGCTGGACTTAGCGGTTATGCGAACGGAAAGCCATTCACGCCGGTTGAGAGTTCTGTGGCATCCGGACGTAAGCACATTGCGTCGTGGGATTCGCGGCTCTCAACTCACACGGACAATTGCATCGCTCCAAAATTGAAGTCCCCGACGATTTATCGATCAAACGGCTCGTCTGAAGGCCGTCGCGCCCTCAGCCGCGCGATTGACGGGACTGTCTACGGTCCTGCAGCTCAATGCGGCGGATCGAAAGTTGTAACGGGCCTTATCGATTTTGCACGCTCATCAAGTGGCCCGTCGTCGGGAGATACTGGAACTGCTCTGACCTATATTCCGTTTGGACGAGATGCTCTTTCGTTTGCGTACTACGCCAACGGCGTTGCAACACCAGTCACCTCTCTGACTCGAGCGCAATTAACCACGCTGTACACGACAGGCCCACAAACGATTAGCGGCGTCGAGATTGTGCCTTGTGGAATTCAAACCGGCTCCGGTACGTATCAGTCGTGGTTGGGAATGACAACCGCAACTGCTGCCCAAGATACGACTGCAACGGCGACATGCGAAGCAGCCGGAACGGTAGGAAGGCTTCAAGAAAATGATGCGTCAGCACTTAAGGCTAAGGGTGACGCTCTCGTAGGAAAGCAAGTAATTATTGGTTTTTCGGCGGCCAACTTCATTGCTCAAGGCAACGGAGTTGCTTTGAATCAATTAGCAGTTGGAGTCGACTTGGGAGCGATTTCCAATGACGGCACTGGCGCAAATCTTGGCAAGCCGTATACAACTTCTGTCGTAAACAGTTCAACGGTTTATGCACCGTCCGCCACCTTTTACAACAGCACCGTGTTTGGTCGAAATGTCTACAACGTTTTCGATACAGCGCGAGTTACAGGTTTCGGAAATAACGATCTGAAAACAATTTTCGTCGGGAGTTCGTCGGCGGTTTGTTCAGTAGCAGGACAGACAATTGTCAATCAGTTTGGGTTTTCATCGATTGGCACCTGCGGCTCCACCACACTCACTGGCTCGCTTTTGACGGGTCTCCAATAAAGGACGTCTAATGAATTTTCTAAACAAGAAAACTATTGCAGGTTTAGCTGCGGTCATTTTGACTGCTGTGTCCCTGCCTTTCTTCCTCAGTGAAACTGCATCGAGCGCGACAAACAATGGAACTGCTTCGCTATCGGTAAGTTCAGGCACGGGCGCAACAAACGTCTCGATTAGTTTGGGGGGAAGTGCTTCCTGCCCAGGTGATTCCAATGCTGGATACCGCTGGCAGACGTTCATGATCCCAGCGGCCGCGGATATTGATTCGACGCTTACGTTTAATAGCAGCGGACCAATTGCCGTAAGCGGTCAATTTCGTCAACCCTTATTTGACACCAACGGAACACCGATTGTGAACAAGCTCACGGATATTGCCGTTGCGCCGTCAACAGCCGGTGGCATTTCGGGTATTCCAGCATTCAACTTCAATGTGTTTTCACCCGGTGATATCCCGAATGGTGCATACAAAATTGGTGTGGCTTGCACGCTCGGTGCTGCTAGTTCGACCCAATTGCAATCGTATTGGAGTCGTGTGATCACCGTGACGAATGACAACACCAATACCGATCCGGCAAAAGTCGATTGGGTTCTTGGTTCAGTGCCTTCGGCACCATCCATCACAACTGTGACTCCGGGTAACACACAGTTAACAGTTGCGTTTGCTGCAGTCACTGGCGATCCTGCAGTTACGTCGTACTCCGTGTCAGCAACTCCTCAAGGAGGTGGCAGCGCGGTGACCGTGAGCGGTTCATCGTCTCCATTGACGTTGACGGGATTGACGAATGGAACGACGTACAACATCGTTGTGACCGCAACAAACAATGTCGGTACGAGTTCGACGTCACAACAATCAACCGGGGTTCCAGCCGCTCCTGCGCCAACGACTACAACCGTTCCGCCGCCGCCAACGACGGTAGCCCCGCCGCAGACTCCGGCTCCGCAGACTCCGGCTCCGCAGACTCCGGCTCCGCAGACACCGGTAACGCAGACACCAGTGACGACGGCGAGCCCTGTGGTATCGCCAGCCCCAGCTGGATAGTTAACGGCAACGAAAGTCAAAAAGGTGCCTCGCAATTGCGGGGCACCTTTTTCGTTTCTGCACGTGATTAGTTAGTTGGTGATTAGCAACAGCGTTGGCCGAAAAATGGCAAATGTCCCGTTCGCTACCCAGAGGGGCAACGGTTCTCTGGTGAGTCCGCCACCTCGTGCATGAATAATTTCGTTTCGATTGACGATTATCCCAGTATGTCCGTCCATTAGAAAGACATCGCCAGGAGCAATGTTTTCGTCGTCGAACGAAGTCGCAACTAAGGATGAATAAAAGCGATCACTACTTTCCATCGCCATAGTTGTCTGAGGGAGGAGAATGCCGATTTGACGGTAAGCGGTAGAGACAAATCCTGAGCAATCGAAAAATCCGTTACCAAAGCGGTTAGTTCCAGGTGGACAAATTGGATCGGATGGTCGACGATCGGGTCCGAGACATTGCGAATACGGCGTCCCAATTCGGGCAAAAGACCATGCAAGCATGCCTGCTACATCGCCGTTACCGAGGTTTACGCTTCCGATATTTGGAGTGCGAAAACGCTGGATCGGCGAAAATTGAAACGAATTCGTTGTCTGACTGGCATACCGATTCGTTAGTCCGACAATCGCAGTCGCCTGAGCAGGATCACTGTCGGCAATAGATGCGAGTTGATCAAGATCGTTGACACCCGACCGAGTAGTGAACTTGAGACAAATTCTTTGAATTTCTGGTTGTAACTGATCCCGAAGCCAATCGCGTGGCGTGGCGCGTAGCCCAAATTCGGCGTTTTCTTCCTCGGTGCTTCGAACTTCACCATGTTGCCAACGCAGTTGCCCAATTGCGGCGAGAAATGAAGGAGTGACTGGACAGAGTGGATAGCGGGCGAAAGCAGACTCGCTCAGCTCTTGATAGCTAATAAATGCACTTGCCGGGATTGTGATTCCAATTCGGGTCAAAACAATATTGGCATCAATCTCAATTTTGCGCCGGAAATCTCGAGCTTCCTTCGCGATTCTTCTTGTGGGTGTCGTTGATTTAAAAATGTTGCTCTTCTCGATTTTGATAGCAGTGAGAGATTCCTCAGCCTGCTTTACTTTTTCTTGGACGGGCGATACGTCACTTTGGTAAAAGTTTTCGGCAATCTCAGTCATCGGGATTGATCTGTAATCATCGTTGGGGTTCCCTCCTGCGACATATGCGGCAATTGCGAGATCGTTTGCTACTCGGTTCGCTCGAGAAAGTTCACGGATCTCTCGATCAAAATTTCTTTGTGCGGCCTGTTCGAGGGCGCCCAGTTCATCGAGTTGCAACTGGACCTCGTTGAGTCTTTCGAGTGACGCCGATTCGGCATCTAGTGCTCCCCGAAGACGATCCAGCACAACGGACAGTTCTGTTGATTGAGCTTTTGCCGGTTGAGGAATCGCAAAACATGAACTTGCGACAACAAGAGAAAGCGCAATCTTTGGAAATCGCTTCCGTTTCCTTGGTGTCACTCTCAGAGTTTGCCGATGAAAAGTTGCCCGAATTTGTATCGGAGAAGAATCATGCACGAAGCGGAGATGAACGATTCCGTCGTCGACTTGGAATCGGGCGGAATTTGGCTTAATCGGTTGTGTCGAGACACGTATCGAAGCGCGTTTCACTTTTCGCCGAAACGCGTTTCACCATCGATTTCTGTAATCCCGTTGACCTGCACAAATGGAATTACGCGCCATCCCCACGAGGGCGGG
>CAYOHV010000112.1:0-3415 GCA_964403825.1 uncultured Bifidobacterium sp.
GCCGGCAACTACCCCGGCACCACACAAACTTTGCCGCTGTCGGTCTATGTCGGACTGGAAGGCAACCGGCAAAACGCATTTGTTTTGTCGATGGTCATGATCGCCTTGTCGTTCATTGTGTTGTTCTCTTTGCGTGATCGTTGGTTCGGAGAAACATCATGACGAACGACCAATTTGTTGATGTTCAAATTAAAACACCCCGCGACGAATTCATTGTTGACGTTTCGTTTGCATTGAAAAAAGATGAACTTGTGGCGCTCGTCGGTCCGAATGGCGCCGGCAAATCAACCGTGGCGCGAGTGATTTGTGGGATTGAACAAGCAGCCGAAGCCAAGATCGTCATTGACGATCAAGTTGCCGAACTTTGCACATCAGATCGACAAGAGAAATGGTTACCACCGGAGAAACGCGCCGCCGCAATGGTTTTTCAAAGTATCGAGTTGTTCCGTTCACATTCGGTCCTCGACAACATCGCCTTCGGATTACGAGCGCGCAAAGTGCGCAAAACACTTGCTCGTGAACAAGCCCGCGCATTGCTTTCGGAATTTCATCTCGACGAACTTGAACTGCGCGATACCGCCTCCCTTTCTGGTGGCGAAGCCCAGATGATTGCGCTTCTACGAGCGTTAGCGACAAATCCGAAACTGCTACTGCTGGACGAACCTTTCTCGGCACTCGATACCGTGCGGCGAGCGGAAATGCGTCAACTCTTCAATCAATGGCGTCAACGAACCAACACCACCACATTGATGATTTCTCATGAAGCCGAAGACGCAATCGATTTGGCCCGTCACCTCATCGTGATGGAACGCGGGAAAATCGCGGCGAACGGTCCATTGGCCGACATCGTCGCCAATCCGCCGACGGCTCATAGTCGGGCCATGTTTGGCTTCGGCCAGTGAAATTACCCACTTCACTCTCATACCGGTAGAGTTAAGGGGTCGGGTCGCTCCCGACGAGCCTCGAAAAGAGGTTCCTCCAAACCGCAAGCGCTTGGAGAGGTGCGGCACACAACATTCGGCAATTCGTGGGTGAATTGTGGGTGTTGTGCACAAACGGTGTAGCGGCACCCTCGGAATGACGACATGCCATCGGATCGTTCCCCGTCAGTTGTAGAGGACCACGTGCCTGAAGAAGTCATCGAACAGGTTGATGAACCGGTTGAAGTTGATCGCGTACCGGCGATCGACCCTCGTTCATCGCGCTTTGAAACTTTGGTGGAAAAAGCCGCCTGGGGAGAAGCCTCTCCCAGTGAACTGCAAATGCTCGAGACATTTCCTCAGCATTGGCATCGCGTCTTAGTGCAACGACTTTTCGATACTGATGAGGCTGTCGATCGATTCCGTGCCCGTCGCAATCCCGACGATCAACAAATCATCAATGATTTAGAAAACGAACAGCGCGTCCTCGAAATCGCCTTTGACCGTTTATTAGGAATCGAACCAGAACCGGGCGAATTAAGTCCGGGTGTCAACGTCTTGCAATTGTCATGGGCGAACGGTCGCGTGGTGGCGTGGCTCGGCGGCCCTGATGCACAGCCGGCAACTTTTGAACAACTGCGTGAATACCTCATTGCTACCGATGCGCCGGAAATTTGGTCGCAACGTTCGCCAATCCAATTGCCGAATGGCGATAAGGCCGTTGCTGTTGAAGCAAATATCACCGACATTTTGGGATGGCTCTTAGCCATTTCCGCTGATCCACCCGACGAAGAAATTGCGCCCAGCGCGCGTTGGATCTCCATTGTTTCCGGTTGGGCTGTGAATTTGGTGGCCAAAGGCGCGGTTATTCCGACCGTTCGCCGCAGTCGACAAAACCGACGCACCACACAGCGAAATGCATTTGCTGTTTCATGGCAACCAGCGTTGCTCGATCAAGAGCGAATCAAAGCATTCGGTGATGCCATGCCGGGTTCGGTATCGGTTTTGTCGCCATCGATTGATGGACAAACGATGACTCGATCGATCCTCACCGAAGTGGCCGACACAATTTGTCGACAGGCAAGTAAGCGCATCGAAAGTCCCGCGGCACCTGAAAATGCACAAACAATCGTCGATGCCAGCGAAGTGTTCTTAGCCAACTTAGATGGCGAACCTTTCGAGTTAACGCCAGGCTTAGCAACCGATCTTTCTAATGCTTTGGAAAAGTGGGCCGCGCCAGTTACATCACGCACGTACCGACCGTTAATCGTGCAACTCGATCCACCCGATTCAGGCGATGCATGGCATCTCAAAGTTTTTGCGCCATCGCGCCATGAGCAACTCGTTCCAATTGAAGTTGCCTTAGTGAATGCCGGCAACCATCGCAAAGATTTAGAAGGAAATCTCATTCGTTTGGAGCGTTTGTATGCGCCCCTCAATCGACCAGGCGGAATGCGACGCGGCGAAGTTGTCCTCAGCCAACAAGAAGCCTGGGAATTGATGTCCGATATCGGCCGCACATTGGCTGATGCCGGATTTGAAATGCGTATTCCGCAATTACAAAAACGAAAAGCAACACCATCGCTGCGTATGTTCGCCGATGCCGGAACCGAAACAACAGTTGGTGCGCATCAATTAGCCAACGTGAGTTGGACTGCCGTATTCGATGACATTGAACTCACTGCCGCCGATATCGCTCGCTTAGCCAAAGAAGCGCGCCCGTTAGTGCGCTCGGGCGGTCGTTGGATTGCACTTGATCACGCCGATCTCGCAGCGGCGGCGCAAGCTTTGGCTGAGCGCGCCAAGAAACCGCAAATGACAGGCGCAGAAATGTTGCGCCAAGCATTAGGTCTTGATGGTTCACCACTTTCCGGCGGCGTTTCAATTGTCGGTTCTGGTTGGGCCGCCGACTTGATGGAAAAGGCGGCCACCGCATCATTGCGGCCCGTCGCAACACCTGAAGGCTTCAAGGGTGAATTACGTAGTTACCAATCGGATGCGTTGGCGTGGTTGAAGTTCCTCGACACCACTTCTTTGGGTGGATGTTTGGCCCTTGATATGGGTCTGGGTAAGACGCCCACCATTCTTTCCCATCTGGTTGATTCAATTTCCGATCAACCCACGTTGGTTATTGCACCACCGGCGGTGGTAGGCAACTGGGCGAATGAAGCAAAACGCTTTACTCCTGAACTTTCTGTTGTTGTGCACCATGGTCAAGGTCGTGCTGATCACGAAGATATTGCCGATGAAGTTGCACGCGCTGATGTTGTAATCACTACGTACGGAACAGCCGTACGCGATATCAGTGCATTGGAAAAAATCAATTGGGGTCGCATTGTTCTTGACGAAGCCCAAGCAATTAAGAACCCCGCCAATGAAACTGCTCAGCAATTGCGTCGACTAAATGCAACATCGCGCTTGGCCCTAACCGGTACGCCAATCGAAAACGGATTAGGCGATTTATGGGCCATTCTTGATTTCACTAATCCCGGATT
>CAYOHV010000112.1:3515-5438 GCA_964403825.1 uncultured Bifidobacterium sp.
CACTTCGCCGAATGGGGCATGAAGTTGTCGAAGCACCTCACCACTCGCTTTGGTGTTCCCGTCGAGTGCTACCACGGCGGATTGGCGCGTGGAACACGTGACCAGATGATCCGCGATTTCCAACAACAAACGGGACCAGGCGCCTTAGTGCTTTCACTTAAAGCGGGCGGCACCGGTTTGAATCTCACTAACGCTAACCACGTCATTCTTTATGACCGCTGGTGGAATCCGGCCGTTGAAGATCAGGCGCGCGATCGCGCTTGGCGTATCGGTCAAAAGAAAACCGTTATTGCTCATCGATTGGTCTGTCCAGGCACCGTTGATGAACGCGTTGAAGAAGTTGTTGCCGGTAAACGACATATCGCCGATTTAGTTCTGCCGAAATCAAGTTCGTTAGGTGATCTTGATCCCGCGCAATTACAAGTTGCACTTGGACTACGCACCGACGAACTCATTACCGATAACGATGACGATTTAGAAATGAGCAAATCATGAGTCGTGGACGCCGTCGTATCGCCCATAAACGTCAAGCCGCTGATCGCGCGGCATCGCGAAAGTTTTGGGGCGCAGCATGGCCCGCCGATCCTGAAACCGTTCGCATGCCGAACAATCCCGCGGCGATGGTGATTTCACTCGGCGATCCGCCCCTACGTGTCGAAGTTGATGACGCTCGCAAGGTTTTAATTGCGGCCTATCGAGCATCGGCCGTTTGGGCGTTCGCGGCAGCAACGGCCGCCGGACTTGATGAACAAGAGCGGGAGTAGTCCCAGTTCCATCGCTCTTTTCGCCCTATTACCGCTTTACCGTGCAATTCGCCTAGCCTCTACAACTCGTGCGCTTTCTTCACGATCGATTCCCCGATGTAGATCTCACGTTTGATGACGTTTTCATGGTGCCATCGCGCTCTGATGTGTCATCCCGACTCGATGTTGATCTCTCATCCACCGACGGAACTGGCACCACAATTCCCGTGGTGGTTGCCAATATGACAGCCGTAGCCGGTCGACGCATGGCCGAAACAGTGGCTCGCCGCGGCGGTATTGCGGTAATCCCGCAGGACATTCCGCTGGAAGTTGTTGTTGATGTCATCACTTGGGTGAAACAACGCGACATCGTTTTTGATACGCCAATTACGTTGCGACCCGGCGACACCGTGGGCGAAGCACTCAATCTCATTACTAAGCGCGCTCATAACGCCATCATCGTGGTGGAAGGCGATCGCCCCGTTGGCGTCGTAACTGAAAGTGATTGCATCGATGTCGATCGCTACACCAGCCTCGATCGCGTGATGTCAACTGATCTTTTGACTCTTCCTTCAACTACCGATGCCGAAAAAGCATTCGAAGTTCTGCATGACAGCCGTCGCCGTCTGGCACCCATTGTTAATGCTGACGGATTTCTCGTAGGAATCATCACGAAATCAGGCGCATTGCGTTCAACGCTGTATCGCCCGGCTGTTGATGATCGCAATCGTTTACGTATTGCCGCCGCGATTGGTGTTAATGGTGACGTTGTGGCCAAAGCCAAAATGTTGGTCGAAGCTGGCGTTGATGTTTTAGTTCTTGATACTGCGCATGGTCATCAGGAAAAGATGATCGAAGGTATCCGCAAAGTTGCGGCATTAAATTTGGGTGTTCCCATTTGCGCCGGCAATATTGTTTCCGCCGGTGGTGTGCGCGATCTTGTTGATGCTGGCGCCGACATCATCAAAGTTGGAGTTGGTCCGGGCGCAATGTGCACCACGCGCATGATGACCGGAATGGGTCGACCGCAATTTTCTGCTGTTTATGAATGCGCAATGGAAGCGCGTTTGTTAGGCCGACATGTTTGGGCCGACGGCGGTATTCGTCATCCCCGCGATGTTGCGTTGGCGTTAGCGGCCGGCGCGAGCAATGTGATGATCGGTTCGTGGTTTGCCGGTAC
>CAYOHV010000113.1:0-5430 GCA_964403825.1 uncultured Bifidobacterium sp.
GTGTTCTCGTGAAAATAAGCGCACGCGAACTTTTGGCTTCACGCTCGGTGAAGCCACTTTTGTTGACAACTCTTTTGTCAACCATGTCGAGTGTGGTGCAACTCACCGCACTCGGTTTGTTGGTGTATGACTTAACTGGCCGTGATCTCGATTTAGGTTTACTCGGCTTAGCGGAATTTTTACCGGGTCTTTTCCTTATGACGGTCACGGGAACTGTGGCCGATCGATTTAATCGTCGGTTTGTCATAACAGTTGCGCTTACCGCTCAAATCGTTTGCTCGCTCACAATTGCTTGGTACGCATCAACTGGTAACAGCAAAACGTGGCCCATCTTTTTGTTGGTTGCTTGTTTCGGCGCGGCGCGTGCATTTTCAATTCCGGTGCTGCGTGCTTTGCCCGCCGACATTGCGCCCGATGGCGGCCTTCCCCGTTTGGTGGCCTTTAGCGCCACCGGTTGGCAAAGCGCCATCATCATTGGCCCCGTTATCGCTGGTTTTCTTTATCAAGATGCTTCAAACGTTCCGTTTGTTGGTGCCGCACTACTCATGGCGATTGCCATCATTTCCATTCAGTTCGTGCGCATCGATCCTCGACATGCCGTAAGCGATTCCGATACGGCAGCGGCATTGCGTGAACTGGCAGAAGAAAATCGGCCGGCGGAATCGATTGATGAGTTTGTTGAAGAACCCGCAGCCGATAAAGGTTTCAAAGCGGCATTCGAAGGATTCCGCGTTATCCGTCGCAATCCGGCGCTGCTCGGTGCCATTTCGCTCGATTTGTTTGCCGTACTTTTTGGCGGCGCGTTTGCATTGTTACCCGCAATCGCCGAAAAGCAATTACACGTTGATGCCGTTGGGTTGGGTTGGTTACGAGCCGCTGGCGGTATTGGCGCAGTGGTGGTAACCGTCATTTTGAGTGTGCGACCAATCCAGCGCCGCGTTGGTCCGGTGATGTTTTTATCGGTTGCCGCCTTCGGTCTTTTCACCGTGGTGTTGGGCTGGACGTCATCATTCACCGTGGCCCTAGCCGCCATCTTTTTGTTATGCGCCGCCGATTCAGTGAGCGTCTACGTTCGCTCCACACTGGTTCCGCTCGTTACGCCAAGTTCGGCACGGGGACGCGTTATGGCCGTTGAAGGCGTGTTCATCGGCGCTTCGAATGAATTAGGTGGATTTGAATCGGGCGTACTTGGTCAGGCAATCGGAACGCGTGCCGCAGTGATGTTTGGCGGCTTCGCCACTATTGGCATCGTGGGCGCGTGGATCTTGTTGTTCCCAAGTCTTTGGAAATTCGATCGCTTCCCCGAGCGTCCACCCGATTAACGAACTGGTTTCCAAACGGCGCGGGCGTTTTCGCCTTCGACTTTTCCTTCATCGCGCAATTTACGTAAATGCGCATGCACTGAGCGTCGCGCCATCGGAACCAAAATTGGATCGAGATTTTCATAGGCGGCTGTTACTAATTGCGAAACGCGCGCCGAACCTAACTCGATAAGCAATCCATGAAGTTGCTCTTCACGCTCACGTCGATGATCTAAGTACCAATCAATATGCGCAATCGGTTGATCAATCACGTAGCCATGACCCGGGGCAATAAAACGCGGCTGTAAAGCACGCACCTTTTCTAAAGATAGAAAATATGCGGTCATATCGCCGTCAGGCGGCGAGATAACAACCGTCGAACCTTGCATGATGTGGTCGCCGGAAAACAGCGTCTGCTCTTCTTCCACCAGATAGCAAAGATGATTGCTGGCATGTCCGGGCGTGGCGACTGTTCGGATTGTGAACTCATCGGTTTCTAAACGAAATCCATCACGTATTTGTTTTGTTACCTTCAAACCGTTGCGATTGGAATAGGCAAAAACTTGTGCGCCCGTTTTCTTCAATAAACGAGCCGTTCCTGGTGAATGGTCCGGATGCGTATGCGTACAAAAAATCCATCGAATAGAACCGTTGGCGGCCTCCAAGATGGCATCGGAATGCGTCTTATCGTCAGGGCCAGGATCGATAACGGCCACATTTTCATGACCGACTAAATACGTATTGGTGCCCTTGCCGGTCATGTGCGAAGGATTCTTCGCCGTAATACGACGAATGCGTTCCGAAATGGCCACGGGTTTTTCGTGCACAAGTTCGACCGGATTTTTCGGAATGGGAATTTCAGTCATGATCGCCTGCATCTAATTGCGGAGGAGACGTCGGACGACGCGGCGGTGTGACGTCACCGATGTATTCAACGTTAATGACACGACTTTGACGACGATTCATAACATTCAAGATGCGCGAGCGATTCATTATGCGTTTCCCAAATGGTTTTCGTAAAAACGGTAAGAGCAACATCAAACCAATGGCATCGGTAATAAAACCGGGAACAACACACAAGACACCAGCGCAAAAAATCAAAAACGTGTCGAGCACTTCACCGGCGGGAATATCTCCGCGGGACACGGTTTCGCGTAAACGACGTACAGCGGCGGAACCTTCTCGTTTCACTAGCCAACCACCAAAAAAACTTACGGCGATTAATGAAATGAGCATCGGCCAAACACCAATGGCGTCGGCTACTAACACCATGACGGTGATTTCTGCGATGGGAACCACCAGAAAAATGAAGATCAGCAAAGCGATCACAAAGTCATCGTACTGGTGCAAAAAATAAACCCGGCGCCGGTAAACCGGCGCCGGGCAAGATGCGACGTTCCGTCCCCCCGAACGGGCGTCGCAGAGGTTTGCGGTTTGTTACACGGCCTGCCGTGCCAAGAGAATCTTGCGCTCAAGTTCGCTCTTGCCGCCCCAGATGCCATGCGGCTCGCGAATTGACATCGCGTAGTCGAGACACTGTTTTCGAACAGAGCACTCCGCACAAATTTCTTTTGCCTTCCGCTCCCGTTGCAACTTGGCTTCTTTCCGCTCAAATTGCGCTGGTGGAAAAAACACGACCGCTTGCGGACCACGGCATGCTGCCTTGATCTGCCAATCGTCATCCAACCGCTGAACACTCATGTGTTCCCCCTCTCCAAAAGGGGAAAGTAGCGAAGTGTGACAGTTGTCGCAAGACGTGGAGCCAAAAAATCAGAAAAGCCCGCGATCGCCTTTAAATTCGGGTTTTTTGGGGACTTCAGACCTAGTTTCCGGAGCGATCTCGGTAGTCTTTGGCCCCACCTGACTCAGGTTCAACCTCTAAAACCAGCCCATCAATGCCAATGACTCGAACTCTTTCGAGTTCTTCGATGGGTGTAGCGCGGTTGGTGCTGGCCCGCCAAAGCGCATCGCGAATTTGCACCACTCCATCAGGGTTTACCGACGAGACCGCGCGTCCAATTTCACCGATCATCCATTCACGTCCAATGGTGGGCGTAGAAAAGCGCGTACGAACCATTGACGGCATACCGCCGATGAAGGCAAGCACAACACCAACGATGGCTACTAACAACGTGATCCATGAAAGCGACATGCCATCGAAAACGGTGAATGAGAAAACTACGAACATGACAACGCCAACGCCGGTCCAAAAACGAGGAACACCCGTTTGCACATCGATGGCGAAAGCAAACATGGAGATGGCGAGAATGACTAAAGCCCACCAGCGCGTGGGCAATACCCAAAGGCCGTAACCCGCTAACAAAAATGATCCAGCGCCAACTACACCAGCAACGCCAACACCGGCAGTGAACAACTCAAAAATAATGAGACATAAACCAAGCGTGACTAACAGATAAGCAACCGCTGGGCTCGCAACGGTATGCATCAAATTAGAAATCAAAGAAAGTTGATTGAATTCAACTTGCGTAATTGGTTCACGACGAATTTCCCCATTGTCAGCCGTAGTTTCTTTTGTTTCGACGCCCGGGAAATTAATGACCATGTCGCCGATGGTTGGCGACGTCACGGTACTCACACCAACATCAGCTGCTTCTTGTGCATTTAAACGATCGTTTTGTAATGCATTCATGCGCGCTGCATTTAAACCAGGCACGAGTGCAGGACCAGAGTCACCGATCGAACTGCCAGGAGAAACACCAACTTGATCTGCGGCTCCCGCTAATTGAGCCGAGCCATTCACCAAACTCGAACCTGATGGGCCAACCCAAACACCAATGAGTGTGCGCGCCGCGAGCATTTGTTCAAGAAGTTCTTTGTATTGCGAATCGGAGATAACAACGCCATTGGAATCGGTTTGCAAAATAAGTCCGATGTCACCGCGAGCATCTGCTTGCTCAATCGACGTTGAAATGAAATCGGCTAAGACCGGATCGATAAGGCCGTTAACTTTCAAAATCGTGATCCCACGGGTTTGGGGAACTTGAGCGACCGCAATCGGCGAAGTGAAAAGAGAAGCCAAAGAGAACAGCAAACCGCCCAAAAGGACAGCAATTCCGCCTGCTCTCGATAGCCTGCGAGCATCTCGACGCAGTAGGGAAAATGGAACCCGAACGTTTCTTTTCATCTTCACGATCACTCATCGTTGCCGGTAAGGGAGGGGTGGGCAAAAGCGTGGTCGCAACTGCGGTCGCTTTAGCGGCGGCCCGCAGTGGGCTTTCGGTCACATTGGTGCGTCTCTCGCCCCTGCCCGACGCGCCTAAACCGGTGAAAACAATGGTGATTTCCCCTGATCAAGCCCTTTCCGGCTATCTGGCCGACCAAGGTTTGGCGGGAGTGACCAAACGTCTTTCCTCCTCAGGCGCCATTGATGTGGTGACTGCGGCTGCTCCTGGTATTCGCGATCTTTTGGTCTTGGGGCGGATCAAACAGTTGGTGAATAAACAAGAGTCCGACCTCATCGTGGTGGACGCGCCGGCGGCCGGACATGCCATCGGATTTTTGCGCTCACCCACCGGATTACTCGCCGCAACCCAAACCGGGCCGATCGCGCAACAAGCAACTGATGTGCTGGCGATGTTGTCCGATGGTGAACTTTGTCGCGTGATGTTGGTGACGTTGGCCGAAGCAACTCCGGTCACCGAATGCATCGAGACGGCGTTTGCCTTAGAAGACGAATTAGGAATTCAACTTTCTCCGGTTATTGCGAACAACATCATCGATGCGGCGGGCACTGACGACGCTTTCTTCAGCGAGAAGAAGAGTGATCCCGTCGATGAGTTACTAGATGAATTGATTTCGTTTCGCCGTAGTTGGTTTTTGCAACAACAAACACAATTAGCGCGTTTACAAAATGAATTTCCGCTTCCGGTCTTACAACTGCCAAAACTTTTTGCTCCCACTATGGGTGAAGCAGAAGTCGAACTACTCGCCGCCGATTTGCTATTGCAATTGCAATCACGTTCGGATCTCGAACTATGACGTACGCCGATGTGTTGAACGATCGCTCGGTTGACGTTGTTCTCTGCGTCGGAGCCGGCGGTGTGGGCAAAACAACCACCGCCGCCGCTCTGGGCGTGCGCGCCGCGCAATTAGGGCGGAAAGTTTGTGT
>CAYOHV010000114.1:0-5382 GCA_964403825.1 uncultured Bifidobacterium sp.
TGTGCCAGCAACAACAAAGCGAAAGCCGCGCCACTAGCCACTAATGCGCTCGTCATTCTTGTTGTTTCATTTTCCGAAAATGCGACGGCGATGATGGCAATGACTGAACCGATCCACGTGGGAATGACCAAATGATCGGGCAAGCGATACTCAGTGAGATCAACTGCGGCGGCGGCCACCATCAAAATCACCACAACGAAAGCAAAGATTGGCGCGAAGAGAATGAATTCGTTTTGTTGGTAAAAACCGAAAAAGAGAAAGGCAACGAGAAGAGCAATCGCCCAAAGTATTTCGAATGAATTCCTAGGTGACTTCTCGCTACGACAATTGACGGTGATGAGCCAACGTTGAAGCAAAACAATGATTGGCGTTAAAAGAACCGCCACGACTAACTCAACGGATCCAGAGAACACGAGCGCCAACACCGGCGCAGGCTGCATCACGACGCAACAAATCGAGTAACGGCGTTCATCATTTCTTGACGGGGAGCCTCAACGTTGGTCCATAACTCAAATTGCCGTGCCGCTTGCATGGCCAGCATGGGAACACCGTTGGCGAAGCGGGCGCCAATTTTTTCGGCCTGTTGCAATAAAGACGTTTGTAATGGTCGGTACACAGTGTCGATGATTACTTGCTCGGCCCGTAAAAAAGAAGGGTCAATTGGGATCGATTGCTCAACGACACCTTCCATACCCATGGGCGTAGCATTCACAATGAGATCGGCTTGCCCTAGACGCGGATCATCATTAGTCAAATGCTGCGCCAACGGACCGGCTAGATCAAGTGCCATTTGTGCCCGCTCGGCTGATCGATTCACCACACCAATTTCGGCCGCACCTGCATGGCGTAGCGCCAAGGCAATGGATCGACCAGCGCCGCCGGCACCGATGACGACACACTTCTTTCCGGCGGGCGAAAAATTGAATTGATGCTGCAACGAATCAACGAAACCATCACCGTCGGTGTTATGACCGATCAATCGATCGTTCTCAACAACCACACAATTAACCGCTCCTAATTGTGAGGCCGAAGGTGAAAGTTCGTCACATAGTTTTGCCGTCGCTTCCTTATGCGGCATGGTCACCGAAAGTCCGCGCAAACCCAATGCCCGCGCGCCATTAAGGGCCGTTTCAAGTTGTTGGCTGGCAACAGGAAAAGCGACATATGTCCAGTCCAGATTGCGTTCGGCAAATGCCGTCGAAAAAAGAAGTGGCGATAACGAATGAGAAACCGGATCGCCAATAACGGCACAGAGTTGAGTTGTACCCGATGTCATCAGAAAACTCCCCGCGCGCGTGCATCAGCCGTGGCTCGTTCATGCTCAGCCAAGGTCTTGGAGAAGTAATGCGTGCCGTCGGTCTCAGTAAGCACGTAATACATCCAATCACCTGGAGCAGGGTTGAGCGCAGCGCGTATTGATGCTTGCCCGGGAGAATTGATGGGAGTTGGCGGTAAACCGGTCTTCAAGCGGGTGTTGTAAGGAGAATCGGTACGCAAATCCCGTGAAGTGAGATTGGTTTTACGTTGCCCGATGGCATAGAGAACAGAAGCATCAATGCCGAGCATCTCGCCTTTGGCCAAACGGTTGTAAATAACGCGCGCGATTTTGGGACGTTCGGAGTCGAGTTTTGCTTCCGATTCCACCAACGAGGCAACGATCAATGCCTCATAGGGAGTGATCGTCCGATTGCCCGCCACACCGCGCAATTTGGTCGACGCATTCGGCAAACCTTCGGCGTTGGCCACACGCGTGAACGCGTTCATCATTTGATCGATCAACTTTTGCGCGTTGCCCGTATCGTCAGCCAACACTTCATAAGTGGCGGGATAAAGAAATCCTTCGAGATCAGTAGACCCGGCCGGTTGCAATGCCGGATGAGTGTTTCGTAATGCCGCTTCCAAATCGGTACGCGTCATTTTGGGAAACTTCTCCAACGTTTGGGTAACGAATTCCGATTCCCATAAACCTTCGCGTACGAGATACGTCACGGTTTTCGGCGGGGCCGGTCCACCTTTAAGAACATCGACGATTTCGCCCATATTCATATTGGTGCGAAGACCTTCGTATTCACCGGCTTGGAATTGATCGGTTCCGTTAAAACGCAAGTACCAAGAGAACACCGAAGTATTCCCCACGATTCCTTTTTCGCCTAAGAGGTCGACAACGTTGGCTGTCGTGGCCCCCTTGGGAATGGCAAAACTCACTTCATCGCCAGGGCTATTGGGATTTATCTGACGATCAATCCAAAAACCGCCAATAGCGATGATCACTACGAAAAGGCCGAGGACAATGCCCGCAATCCGCAACTTGCGACGTTTTTTGCGCGGCGGCGGTGGACTTGGTGGCTGTTGCCGCAAGGTCGGTTCTTCATAGGGCGCGCTAGCCGGCGTGGGTGCCGAACTTTGTTTTTCGGAGTCGAGACCAAACAATTCAAATGGATCGGGCAAGTCACTCATTGGTGGTTATCGAGCCAAGCCTGCAGAAGAACGGTAGCGGCCATCGCATCTACCAAGTTCTTGCTCTGTCGGTTCGAGACTCCCCCTTCGCGCAATCGTTGTTGAGCTGTCACTGTAGTGAAACGCTCATCGTAGATTTCCACCGGCAAATTTGTGCGCGCCCGCAATTGGTCAATCTCTGCAAGGACTTTTTCTGCCGCCGGACCTATGGAACCATCAAGCGAATAGGGAACGCCGACGACGAGAACGTCAACTTCCCATTCCGTCGCAATGGCCAAAATCTGCTCATGGTCCTGCGCCGTTGCTTTTGAACGTAAGACAACTTGAAGCGGAGTCGCCACATTTCCGGTAGCCATAGCGATGCCGACGCGCCGATCACCCAGATCGATTCCTAACGCCCGCCGCAAGGTCACAACAGCGCGGTCCTCACCACCGCTAGAGCATCATCAAGTGCGTTCGGATCTTTTCCACCGGCAACGGCAATTTCGGCGTGTTTACCGCCGCCACCTTTTACCAATTTGGCGGCATCGGCAATTAACGCCGAAGCATTGAATCCAGAATCGGGACGCACCGCGCAGGCCAATGCCACACCACCAGATTGCGGGGCACTACCTAAAACGCAGACTTGAATGCCATTTTGATCACGCACCGCCACGGCTAAATCGCGTAACGCATCACGGTCGAGATCATCAAGACGCGCAATGACAATGCCGTTTTCGGCATTAGCTGCGAGGTCTACGGCACGACTGGAAGCTACATGCAATTCAAGTTCGCGCACTCGTTGACGCAATTCTTTAATTTCGGCCACGCGGCGCTGCACAGTTTCGACCAGTTCATCGGTCGCAACGCCGAGCGCGTCACTAGCGGCGCGCAGTTTCGCTTCGTCTTCGCGTAAACGTTGTAGCGGACCAAGACCTGATACCGCTTCAATACGACGAATGTTCGAACCAATCGACGACTCGCTCACAATTTTCACCGGACCAATATCGCCCAGCGCGCGCACATGAGTGCCACCACAAAGTTCAATTGAATGTGGTCCGGCTTGCAGAACTTTAACGACATCGCCGTATTTATCGCCGAAGAATGCAATAGCACCCATCGAACTGGCTTCGTCCATTGACGTTTCGAAATGACGAGTAGCAGCATTAGCTAAAACATCAGCGGCGATGAGATTTTCAACTTTCTGAATCTCTTCATCGCTTACGGCGTCGTAATGACTGAAATCGAATCGCAAGCGATCAGCGGTAACCAATGAACCTTGTTGTTTAACGTGATCGCCTAGAACTTCGCGTAACGCCCAATGCAAAAGATGGGTGGCGGTGTGGTTACGGCGAATAGCGTCGCGTCGATCGCCATCAATGGCGAGTTGCACCGTACTGCCAACTTCAATTTCGCCTTCGATCTCATCGAACTTATGGCAGACAATTCCGGGCGCACCATAAACCGTGTCGATGATGACTACGCGACCGGTCGCTCCGCGAATCTCTCCGGTGTCGCCCGTCTGTCCACCCGATTCGGCATAGAACGGAGTCTGATCAACAACAATTGAATCCTCAGTAATCGCCAATACCCGACCTTCACCTACATAGGTATCAGCACCAATGAAGAGTGTGGGACCACTTTGCCGCGCAATTTCCGCAAAGAATTCAACGTTTTCAGCGCCGCCACCTTTACGAGCGGCCTTGGCCCGTGAACGTTGTTGTTCCATTTCGGTATCGAAACCATCGACATCAACATCATGACCGCGCTCAAGAGTTATTTCGCGGGTTAACTCAAGCGGGAAACCATGTGTGTCATGCAGAGCAAAAGCGATTGAACCCGAAAGTGTTTCGCCCGCACTCAAATTGGCCAGCTCGGTGTCCAACATGGCGGTACCGGTCTTTAATGTGGCGCGGAATTTTTCTTCTTCACGAGTGACAACGGTTTGTACGAAATCTTTTTGCGCCGCCAAATCGGGATAGGCCTCACCCATAACGGCCACGGTGGTATCCACCAAAGTTGGCGTAACGAGTTTTTCCACTCCTAATAAATAGGCTTCGCGCACAGCTCGTCGAATGATTCGCCGCAGCACATAACCACGACCTTCATTGGAGGGGAAGACACCATCGCCCACCAAGAAACTCATGGTGCGTGCATGTTCCGCCAAAATACGAATGGAAATATCAGAACGATCGTTTTGTCCAAGCGTGACACCGGTGATCGATTGCGCTGTTTCCACTAATGGAGAAAGCACATCGGTATCGAACACACTGTCTTTACCTTGTAAGACGCCAAGGATTCGTTCAAGACCAGCACCGGTGTCGATATTTCGTTTCGGCAATTCGGTATCAGTCCCATCCACATCGCGGGCGAACTGCATGAAAACCAAATTCCAAATTTCTAAGAAACGTTCATCGCCACCGACGGCGGGACCCCCGTCCGGACCGTAGGCCGGACCTTTATCGACATAGATCTCGGAACAAGGACCGCAAGGACCGGGAGGGCCGCCGGGCGGACCCCACCAATTGTCGGCGTCAAGAAACTGAATTCGTTCTGGGCGCACACCTACTACATCGCGCCAAAGTTCAGCCGCTTGAGTATCGGAATGATGACAGGTCACCCATAACAACTCGGGATCGATACCAAACAAATTGGTGACCATGTCCCATGCCATCGGAATGGCTTCGGCTTTGAAGTAATCACCGAAAGAAAAATTGCCCAGCATTTCGAAAAACGAAAGGTGGCGCGTATCGCGGCCAACCTCTTCAAGATCAGAATCTTTACCGCCGGCGCGCACGCATTTCTGCACTGTGGTGGCGCGACTAAATGGTGGCGTCTCTTCGCCCAAAAAATACGGCTTGAACGGAACCATGCCCGCCACCGTGAACATGAGATCGGGATCATGAGGAATCAAACTGGCCGAAGGAACGACGGTGTGGCCCTTTT
>CAYOHV010000115.1:0-5353 GCA_964403825.1 uncultured Bifidobacterium sp.
GAACCTGCATCGAGATCAGCCTGTGTCACGGTATGAGTTCCAGTACAAG
Organism: uncultured Bifidobacterium sp.; assembly: GCA_964403825.1. GTDB lineage: Bacteria > Actinomycetota > Acidimicrobiia > Acidimicrobiales > Acidimicrobilacustridaceae > Acidimicrobilacustris. Next base: position 50 of record CAYOHV010000115.1, read on the forward strand.
TAAATGTGTCACCGATAGCAAACGTGGCGATCGGCATTGTGGGCGTACAGTTGGAAAGTGCCGCATTGGGATCGGTGAGGTTCACTGCAGTGAGCGTTAGGTCTCCATCATTTACGCCGGTAATCGAATAAACGATGGTGTCACCAACTTGGCTGGGGACATTCACCGACGTTTGCACCTTGTCAAGAGTGATGTGTGGTGTAGGTGTCGTGAAGATGACTGTTGTCTCGGCAGGCGTATGCGTTGAGCCGTCCCATGTTGGTGTTGCTTCCGCAACTTTGTTTGACGTTTGTTCTGAAGGTGTAAAGGTTTGTGTGATTTCACCGGTTGCGGTTTGGCCAGCCGGCAAGTCACCGCTCGTCAATCCAGAGAGCGTGATTGATTGGGGTGAGCCAATTCCAGCAAAATCGTCGGTGAGCGATACGCCTGTAATAGGTGAGCCGTTGTAGTTCGTAATCGAATAGCAGTACTTAACGGTTTGATTCACCGTTAATGCCGCCAGTGACAACAGGGGACTGCCGGGACATGTGCCTGTTGCAGTGGTAACCGTTTTCGTCAGCACAGCGCCGTTGTTGACGTTCACGGTGGCTTGACCAAGCGATGTATAAGTGCCGCCATTTGACGATGCAGTGGCGATGTTGGTGCGAGAACCGCCGCCGGTCCATGTAATTGGTCCCAATGAAGCACGCGCAGTTGCGCCGGCCAACAGTGATGTTCCTGATAGTCCGGTCAGTGTGAGGTTGGTTGGGGTTGTGCTGGCGTCAGCGTTGTTATCAACAATCGTGACGTTGGTTGCATCTGCCGTTCCGTAGTTCGTCAAGTAATAGCAATAGAGAACTTGAATTGATGCGTTAGTGGTTGTCAATGACGTTGAACCAGTTGGTTGTTGCGGACACGTCGTGGTGACGGCGTAGTTGTACACCTCTTTCACTAATTCGAGGTCCGGCACACCTAAACCAGAAAGGTTACCGACGCCGCGAAAGTTCACGGTTTGGTTGCCGGCGCTCACTGCTTCCACTCCGGGTGAAGTGACTCGCACTTGCGCTAATGACACCTGCAAGTTTCCAGTTGGTGATGAATAGGGCTTGCACAAAATACGCGCGTCAGAACGCACGATAGTGGTTGTGCTCGTGCCTAAACCAGAGACTGAGAAAACCAAACGGGCTTTTGAACCGGAAGTAAAAACCGCGCCGCCCATTTGGGTCACTGTGGCTACCGGTGCTCCACCGGAACTCACTACCTGCGCGCTTGTGGTCAAACCAGATCCACTTGGTGCGAAACCGCCGTCGGAGTTGCCGGTTCCAGTACCAACGCCGGGTGCAGCAATTGCACCACTATTCACGCGTAAGTGATCAGCAGTTACGAGCGGTTGTAATGCCACACCGGATTGACCAGTTGAATCAGTAGTGAAATCGAGTGTTACTTCTGCGGTGTAAGGGGGCGGCGTCATTGTGGGGCTGGCCGCAACCGATAGCTCAAGGAGATAGGTCGTGATATCGCCGCAAGCAAAGTCCGTGCCAAGTAATTCGCCCTTCACATACGTTGTTGCACCCGTGTTGTAAGCGCCACCACCGGTTTGATGGTTGTACGACGTGTGCACCGGTGCGCGCATCGACACGTTATTAATAACGGCCGTGGCACCTTGTGCTGGTGCAGCAATTACAACTGATGTTGCTGCAATGACAAAAAACAATGCAATGACGCATAACGCGTTTTGTGCCCACTTCATTTGTGCCCGAAACTCCGCCCGATTATGCCCAATGCGCCGAGACCGTCATAACGCGTATGACGTTTTGCCCGCCGATTGGAGTGCCCTAGAAGCAAAGTCTAGGTGATCACCACCGTTACATTGACGGTTTGAAAGTGATTGAAGGTTCTAGAACCCGATTCCGGACTTGGCACCTTTGCCGGAAACGACGCCTTCGGATGGCTGGACCATGACCCATCCCGTTCCTGAAAATCCCATCTGGAACGACTCACCCGAGCCCTTGCCGATAAGGGTTTTGACGTTGACATCGGTTTTCAGGTTCATTTGAACCCCACCGGTCCACATCACGACGGCCTGGGGGTCGGCAAATGTTGGGGCGGTTGTTACATCCAGCACCACGGGCGGACCGGCACAAAGTACGGCGACATAACCGGTGCCAGATAGGACCACATTGAATAATCCGCCGGAAAGCGCTCCTGCGCTTCCAATCGCTTTGATGTCATACGACAACGACGCACTAAAGGCGAGAACATTCGCGCCATTGACCGACACCGAATCGTTTTCGATGTACATAAGTTGGATATCAGCGGCGGAATCGGCCAAAAAAACCTCGCCCGATCCGGTGATATCCATCGTGGGAACGCCTTCACCGGTCACTTTCGATTTCAACATTCCCATAACGCCGCCCGAACCTGCATGAGCGAAGCTCACATCACCTTGGTAGGCCACCATCGAACCGATACGCGCTTTGACGGGTCCAAAGTTCAAGGAAACTTTGAGCAGTTTTTTGTTTTGCAACGTGAACGGATCATTGACTGTTGTTTCTTGATACTGATTGAAATCACCGTGAATCATTGGTTTTCCTTTTTCCGATTTCTAATTTTGTTTTTCAACGAACACAGGCATTGATCGAAATCCGGTGTGGCGGTTGGAACGTGTCCATTCCACCGGTCCGTTTGGAATCAATGTGAGTTGTCGCGACTGCAGACACGAAAGCAGTTCGTCGAACAGAACTGTCATTTCGAGGCGAGCGAGATTGGCGCCTAAGCAATGATGAATTCCGTGGCCGAAACCGACATGAGGATTTGGCGATCGGGTGATATCAAACGTTGCTGCGTTGGGGAATGCCAACTCGTCACGGTTGGCGGAACTTTCCCAAATAACAACTTTGTCGCCGGGTTGAAGTTGATGGCCGGCCAACTCAAGCGTTTCGGTTGCCGTTCGGCGCTTCGAACATGAAGGCGTTGTCCACCGCAACATTTCTTCAACCGTGGTGGCAAGCAAATTTTGCGCCGATTCACGGTTATTTCGATGCGCTGTTTGTAATTGCATCATTTGCGCGGGATGTTCGAATAAGGCGTTGAGACCTCCGGCGACGGCGTTTCTTGTTGTTTCCGATCCAGCAGTAAATAGCAGCGAGAAAAACATGTACAACTCGGTATCGGTCAACGCGGTTGGCTCGTCGCCCGAAGGGATATCTAACTCGGCGTGCACGACAATTGAAAGCATGTCGTTGCTGGGGTTTTTTCTTTTTTCCGCAATTAATTGATTGCCAAAAGTTGTCATTCGTTCCCGTAAATCGTTGGTGTCGTCGTCGAGTTCCCAGGCTTTGCGACCTTCACGAAAATCGAAGCCGGGTTCAACGGCGCGAAACATCCAATGGCGTTCTTCTTCGGGCACACCTAACAAAAGACAAATCATTTGCATCGGCAGGTCGGCGGCGATGTCAACGAGGAAGTCAAGTTGCACGCCAGGCTCAAGTTGCTCAAGTACAACTCTTGTGCGTTTACGAAATTCCGATTCGAGTTCGCTAACCATGCGGGGAGTTAAACCGGAACTCACTAGTCGTCGAATACGAAAATGTCGGGGATCATCCATCATGTTCAGCACATGACCAGCGACGGGAATGTCTTGAAGAAGCGTTCCGCCATATGGTCGATTGCCGCCCGTTTCCGACGAGTAGCTCTTGGGCTCATGCAAGACATGCATAACTTCTTTATGCGTAGCGACTGACCAAAAACCTTCGCCATCGGGTGTGTGCTCCGTTGGTGCATGCCAATACACCGGCGCGCTTTCGCGATGCAGCGCAAAGACATGGTGAGGAAAGCCATTGGCGAATAAATCGAGATCGGTGAGGTCGATATCGACCATGCTCCCGCCCATGGCCAAAACATTAGGTCGGAAAGTGGCAGTTTGCGCCGAAGAATTAGCGGCCTGACATGGGAGTTTGACCCGATATCGGCGTTTTTAGTGTAGGTAATTACTGACAGGCAACAATGTTGCGGTGTCAACGGTGGTGGCCATTACGGCGTTCGGGTCGCCGCTCTATGGAGAGTGCGCGCGGGAAACAATTTTTTCCGTTCTGGAACACACGTCGTTCGATGTTTTTGTTTCCTGTGATCAGCACACGGCGAGCGAGATTCCTGAGCATCCACGTGTCGTTACGTACGAAACGTTTACTCATTTCACTCGTCAGTCCGATCCGTACTTAGCGAAATTCGCTTCGTGGCAGAAATGTCTGGAAAGTGGGAATCACGAATTCATCATTCATATTGATGTCGATGCAGTGATTGTGAATCCCATATGTGAGGGCGATGTCGTTGATGCGCTGGGCAATAAACAAATGGCCATGATTGAACAATCGGTCATCATCGGGACTGACCATGATCGTGAATTCTTTTATGAGCACTTTTTAAACAATGCCAAGTCGGCTCTAACCCCAGACTTGCGATCACCGTCGCTCGAAGAATTCCGTCATTACAACAGTGGCGTTGTTGTTTTTCGTCGCGACGAATTGGAACGATTTCTTTATTGGGTAAACGATCAGCATTTCATCGAACATCATCGTGAACCGTTTGCCGGACGCATGATCGCGGATCAGGAATTTTTACAAGTGTGGTGCAATGTGGTGCATCGCAATGCATGTGCTGAACTTCCGCCCGATTGGAATCATTGTTGGCTTTGGGACGAGGAGTTTCCTCATCCCAAAGCGCGGATTCTGCATTTCAGTAATTTCACCTACGGTCCGCCGGAAACGCTTCCGCTCGACTTACATGAAGCGTGGACGGGCATCTATCAGCGAACGCTTTCGGAAACACGTATCAGTTTCATCGTTGTGGCCTATAACTCCGCCGCAGTGCTTGGAGATTGTTTACGTCTATTGCAGCGTTATCCAAACGGCGAAATCATTGTGGTTGATAACAACTCCACTGATGATTCGGCACTTATCGCTGAGCGTTTAGAAGTCAAGGTTGTTCGTAATGCGAAAAATTTGGGCTTCGCTCAGGCGGCTAATCAAGGCGCGCGTCTCGCATCCCACGAAATACTTTGTTTTCTTAATCCCGACGCGTTGTTGACATTGCATGCCACCCGTATGGCCGTCGAGGAGATCTCACCGGGAAAAATGTTGGTTCCAAACTTCGTTCATAACGACGGATCCACAGCGAACGGAGTGCAATTTGGTTACACCCGACTCAAACTTTTCCGCGATTTAGTATCCCAAGTGAAGTTGCCGATTGTTGGGAACATCATTGAAAAACGTTCGCATGATCGCAGTTGGCAATGGCCGATCGCAGCTTGTCTGTTTGTAACCGCCA
>CAYOHV010000116.1:0-5318 GCA_964403825.1 uncultured Bifidobacterium sp.
GAAGGCGGCGAAAGCGAATACATCGGCATGGTGGTAGCCACCGAAGAATTAGCCAAAGTTTCGCTGGGCGCTGGCGGTTCGTTAATTACGCGTCCGGAAATTCTCACCCGTGCTCTTTTGGCTGGCGGCACTGAAGAACAAAAACGCGAATGGCTTCCGAAATTGGCTTCAGCCGAAGCGATGGCAGCCGTTGCCGTTACCGAACCCGACTATGGCTCCGATGTCGCCGGCGTGAAATGCTCAGCCGTACAAACCGACGGTGGTTGGTTAATTAATGGCGTGAAGACTTGGTGCACCTTTGGTGCGCGCGCTGATGTGCTCATGCTTTTAGCTCGCACCAATCCCGACAAGTCACTCACCCACCGCGGATTAACCATGTTTGTCGTTCCGAAGCCACAAGGTTCTGGACATGGTTTCGAATTTGTTCAAGAAAAAGGTGCTGATGGTGGCGCACCGGGCGGCGGCAAAATGGAAGGCCGCGCCATCGACACCATTGGTTACCGCGGAATGCATTCCTACGAAATCGCTTTTGATAACTGGTTTGTCGCTGACGCCAATCAAGTTGGCGGTGATGACGGTTTAGGTAAAGGCTTCTATTACCAAATGGCCGGTTTCGAAAATGGTCGTTTACAAACCGCCGCTCGCGCCGTTGGTGTTATGCAAGCGGCCTATGAATCGGCACATCAATACGCGCTTGATCGCGTGGTCTTCGGTCAACCGATTAGCGAATATCAACTCACCAAAGTGAAGTTGGGTCGCATGGTTTTCCTAATCCAAGCGGCCCGTCAGTTCGGCTACGAAGTAGCCAAACTTATGGCCAAAGGACAAGGACAACTCGAAGCATCAATGGTTAAGGCCTATGTCTGTAAAGCCGCCGAGTGGGTCACCCGTGAAGCCATGCAGATTCATGGCGGTTTCGGTTACGCCGAGGAATACTCGGTGAGCCGTTACTTCGTTGACGCTCGCGTGCTTTCCATCTTTGAAGGTGCCGATGAAACCTTGTGTTTGAAGGTCATCGCTCGCCGCATGTTGGACGCAGTGAAATCAGGCGAAAACTAACAATTCGCTTCGATTGCCTCTTGGATAGCCAATATCCGTTGGGCCGTTTCAACATGCAGATTTTCAATCATGCGACCGTCAACCGTGACGACTCCGCGACCTTCGGCCTGCGCGGCGGCAAATGCTTCAATTACGCGTCGCGAATGATCGATCTCATCGGCTGACGGGGCGAAAACGGCATTACAAGGATCTACCTGGCTTGGATGAATAAGCGTCTTGCCATCAAATCCAAATGAACGCGCTTGACGACATTCGTTAGCGAAACCTTCATCATCTTTAATGTCGTTAAAGACGCCATCCAAAATTGTTTTACCGGCCAAACGCGTGGCCATAATGCAGGTTTGTAATGCATAGAGCAATGGCGCACGACCAGGAACATGTTCGGCGGCCAATTCTTTAACTAAATCGTTCGTACCCATTACCAAAACGCCTAAACGAGGCGAGGCCGAAGCAATTTCATAAGCACTCATAATGGCCATTGGGGTTTCCAACATGGCCCAAAGTTGCATCGTTGCTGCTGCGCCATTTTTTTCTAACGCCGCAACCAATTGCTGCACTTCGGCGGCCGAGTTCACTTTGGGAACCAACATGGCGGAAGGGCCCGCCGCCGCTACGGCGGCGATATCGGCCTCATGCCATTCGGTGCCGATACCGTTCACCCGAATAGCAACTTCTTTTTTGCCGTATTGATGAGCTAACGAACAAACACGATCGCGTGCTTCTGCTTTGGCGTCAGGCGAAACGGCATCTTCCAGATCCAAAATCAAAGCATCAGCCGGAATATCTTTCGCTTTTTCTAAAGCGCGCTCATTGGCGCCTGGCATATAGAGAACACTGCGGCGGGGTCGATACGTACTCATTGCACTCACATTCCGTATGCGGCGGCTAATTCCGGATCATCAGCCGCTAATGATCGAGCGAGTTCCACCATCACTCGACATTGTTTTACTGATGCATCGTCTTCCATTTTTCCATCCAACATGATGGCGCCCGTGCCATCTCCCATTGCTTCGATAACACGCACCGCGTGCGCAACATCGGCCGGATCGGGACTGAAAACGCGCTTGGCGATATCGATTTGTACGGGATGCAAACTCCACGCACCGACACAACCTAAAAGGAATGCGTTACGGAATTGATCTTCGCAAGCGACGGTATCGGCAATATCTCCGAACGGTCCGTAGAACGGCAAAATGCCATTGGCGACACAAGCATCAACCATGCGCGCCAAGGTGTAATGCCAAAGATCTTGTTGGTAAATCGATCGATCGCTTTCAATATTGCCGTCGATCGGATCTTGGCGAACGAGATATCCCGGATGACCACCACCTACGCGGGTGGTTTTCATGCGACGATTCGCCGCCAGATCGGCTGGACCCAGCGAGAGACCTTGCATACGCGGACTGGCCGCGCAGATTTCTTCAACATTGGCGACGCCGCGTGCCGTTTCCAAAATGGCGTGCACCAACAAAGGTTTTTCTAATTTCGCTTTGGCTTCTAACTGCGCCAATAAACGATCGACATAGTGGATGTCTTCAGGACCTTCCACTTTGGGAATCATGATGACATCAAGTTTGTCGCCGATAGCGGGAACGATTTCGCAGAGGTCGTCGAGACCCCAAGGCGAATCCAATGAATTAACGCGAGTCCAAAATTGGGTTTTACCGAATGAAAATTCACGCCCAACTTTAAGAAGTCCTTGACGAGCCGCTTCTTTATCCGTAGCCGGAACACCGTCTTCGAGATTTCCCAAAATCACATCGACTTTCGGAATGATGGTGTCGAGTTTGCTCACCATCTTTTCGTTCGAGGGCGGAAAGAAGTGAATCATCCTTGCCGGCTTGACGGGAATTTCGCGCAAAGGCTGCGGTGCCCCGACGGCTAATGGTCGAAAGAAATCCTTGGGATTACGCATAGTGCCAACCTACCGCACGGAAACAAAGATTCAGGCGGCTAAGTCGGCAGGAACGAGTTGATCAGTAAGTAAGCGCCGGAATTTCTCTGGTTCACCATTTACATAGGAGCGACAAAGCGGGAATCCCTCGACATAGCAAGAAATGTACGTACCCCAGACGGGTGACGTGAGGAACTCGACCGCCTTTTCGGCGCGGGCTGAATTCATAAGTCCCCATTTCATTAAATAGGGCACAACTTCGGCCGCCGGTCGTCCATCTTGATGTAACAACCATGCCGCATTAGCGCGCACCGCATCGATAGCACCGCTGGCTTGTCGCACGTTAGCGGCCATATCGGCGTCGTAAGCAACGCCATAACTTTGCAAATGCTCGCTCACAACATGATCCGACGACACGCCCGTACCTATGAGAATCTCCAAACCTAAATCAGCGAGACCTTCGGCTACTAAACATTGCGGCGTACCGACACAGAAGATTGATTCCTCGAGCCAATTATTTTTGCGCACCAAACCAACTTCTTTGCGCGTGTGCTCCGTATGGTGACCGGGATAGGCCTCATGAGCAATGAGATGACCTAACGACGTGGCCAACACGGGTAGATCGATATTGATGGCTACGCGCGATTGCAGATTTCCTTCGTAATAGTTGAAACCCGACCAGGGTTGGTTAGTGGCGAATTCCCAATTGATATGTTCGCCATCGGGCAGTCCAAACATTGAATGCGTACGGGTACGAAAATCTTCGGCAATTGATTGCACGATGGACGAGAGTTTTTCGCGCTCAACGGATTGTTCTTCTTTCCAAAGAATCATGCGCTCCCGTAAATCACCATCGCCCGGCAAAACTTCATCAAGCAGTCGATGGGCCGAGGCAAATACTTCTTCATCACGCCAAGTGGGCTTCACGCCGTAACAGCGCTCGACTTCTTGGCAATATTCGATGTTCGCTCCCGACAATTTTTGACATGTCGTGAGAAGACCAATTGTTTGCGCCCGAAGCCAACGACGTCGCTCGGGAGAAAGTTCTGCCGCATCTTCGGCATTATCTAATTGCGTGAGTAATTCCTTGGCCTCTTTTTCAAGTTCCGCCGGCGAACGCAGGGATTCTTGTTGGACGCGATCCGAAAATGTCGCCGGACCGTAATAGGCGTCAACGAATCCATCTATATGTCGTCCGATACGAAGACCCAGCAGCAAATAGTTTTCGACGATCAACGAAATCCTCATCTCATTGTCATGAAACAACGGCGTACTTAAAGGATATTTCCCTTAAATAATTCAGGTGCGACCGGACAATCGATTCGTTTAATGGCATCTTCGACCGACTGCGCACCCCGCGGCCCAATTACTTGATCCACCAACGAAAGAGGAAGCACTTCCGTATCGTGTTCCCATGGATCATCGACAATGATCATTTGTTGCAGCGGTTCCCACATTCGCTGCGGTAAGAAACGCCCCACACCGGCGGCGCACCAAACTGGAATGTCCTTCGTTTTTGCGACCGCCGCGGCCGCATACGAACCAGATACCGCCAAAATTTCCGCCGGCGAAACCACTTCCGCTTCTAAAACAACGAGATCGGCTTCCTTCACCGCCGCCGCTAAACCGGCCACTGGAACATCATGAGCATTGATATCGGCGTTCAATAAATCCAGTACCGCTCCCCCGCCTTCGTTATGAACATCAACAACAAGAACTTCTAAATCACCCCGTCGCCGTAAGGCGTCGGAAGCGAATTCGGGCCAACCCAAAATCACGATCGTGGCGTCATCGGGTAAACAAAAAGAAAGTTCGCGATTTGTCGTGTCATTTTCTAAATCAGATAACGCGGCGCGAATTTCGGCGCGCGGATCACCCGAACAAAGAACGCGCGCGCAGAGCCATACCAACGGTGCCGAAGTTGGTTGTCGTGACACCATTCGCCGACAAGCAGTAACTAACCCTTGAGGATCACCGGCAAATGATGCCAATGCATGCGCGGCTTCCGACACGATGACATGTTGCGGGTAACCGTTAGCCCGGGCCACATACCGAAGTCGCTCAATGGGGTGCACACCGAGACCCTAGCGAGGGATCGAGTTAGGGGCGCAACGGGCGAGCGTTACCTCGCTATGTAAATGAACAATTCCTGAGAATTGAGTTAGAGGCCTGGCTTCCAGATCATCAAAATGATGGTGACAACCAAGATGAGGTGAAGGACGCCGGTGCCAGCCATTACTTGACCGCGTGCGGCGGTATCGCCAGCAATCCACTTCTTTAATGCCGGACGAGCAACAAACAAAATGTCGAGCAACGCCACAATCCACAAAACGGCGGCGATGGAAAGCCAAGTTTGTGAAACCGA
>CAYOHV010000117.1:0-2769 GCA_964403825.1 uncultured Bifidobacterium sp.
CGGATCTCGCCCGAGTGATGATCGACTTCATGATGCTCGGGCCTTGGCCGCAAAAGCCGGGGCGATTGTTCTTTTGAAAGGTCCGACCACGGTGATCGCCCATCCCGACGGGCGCGCGTTGCTCTCGATTGCGGGTGACGCTCGATTGGCCACGGCGGGAACCGGCGATGTTTTCGCCGGAATCATTGGCGCATTGTCCGCCTCGGGAATGGACCCATTTTTGGCGGCCGCCGCCGGAGCATTCCTCCATGGAAGGGCCGGAGCCCTAGGCTGGAAGCGCGGTTTTGTAGCAAGCGACATTGTCGAATTTCTGCCCGCCGCAATAGAACAAGTGGCTGCATTACGGCCAACCCACCATTTACTGTCGGAGAGTTGATGATGCGATGCGCTCACTTTTGCGTCGTGATGTTGATGCAGCACCGGTAGTGGAGAACGGTGAAGTGGTGGGAATGCTTTCGACAGCCGATCTCATTGTTGAAGAAGCCAGTCTGCATCTCCCAACGGTGATTGCACTTCTGGGCGCCTATATCGAACTGCCAAGTTCGAAAAAGAAGTTTGATCGCGATTTAGAGAAAGCCTTTGGTGCAACGGTCGGCGAACATATGTCGACTGAATTTGAAGTTGTGTCGCCCGAAGATTCGGTTGAATATGCCGCAACCATCATGCACGACCAAGGTGTCGATCGTTTACCGGTGGTTGATGATGATGGTCAACTGATCGGCATCATTGCCCGTGGTGACATTGTGCGCGCCATCGTGCGTGAGTTTGATTCTCCTGAAAGTGCAAACGGGTAACGACGAATGCGGTCTGCGCGCGTTGAGGTGGATCTCGACGCAGTCGCCCAAAACATCGGGCAACTGCGGAAAGAAGTGAGTCCGTCGCTCCTTTGCGCGGTTGTAAAGGCTGATGGTTATGGTCATGGCTCAATCGCAGTAAGCGAAGCGGCATTAGCAGCCGGTGCGGATTGGCTCGCGGTTGCACTGATTGAAGAAGCCGCGGTTCTGCGCAAAGCGCAAATCGATGCGCCAATTTTGTTGCTTTCGCAGCCGCGCCCAGCCGATATGGATGCGGCCGTTCGTTTTGATTTGCGCGTCTGTCTTACTACTCCTGAAGGAGTTGAGGCACTGGCCGAAGCGGCGACCAAACAAAAGAAAAACGTGCGCGTGCACATGAAGATTGATACCGGAATGAACCGCATTGGTGTTTATCCGGAAAGCGCAGTGGCGCTAGCGCAGCAAATTGTTGCCCATGAAAATTTGCAACTCGAAGGTGTTTTCACTCACCTTGCCGTGGCTGACGAACCGAGCAATCCATTTACCGCCGAGCAATTAGATCGTTTTGAAAGCGTGTTGGCGGAATTGGCGACGAATCGAATCAATCCAGTGTTGCGGCACAGCGCCAATAGCGCCACGGCCTTAGCGCATCCGCGTGGCCGTTTTGATTTAGTGCGCGTTGGAATTGCGGTTTATGGAATCGCACCCGCACCAGGGTTAGCGGAATACATTGATCTTCAACCAGCGATGTCATTGCGCGCTGAAGTTTCGGCGGTACGACGAGCGAAATCCGGTGAAGGTGTTTCGTACGGTCATCGCCATCGCTTTACCGCTGATACGAACGTGGCCACAATTCCTATTGGCTATGCCGACGGTGTGCCGCGCAATCTTGGTTTGCGGGGTGGGTCAGTTTTAATCGCCGGTAAACGGCGACCGATTGTTGGCGTCGTCACTATGGACCAACTGATGGTTGATTGTGGTGACGACAAAGTAAATGTTGGCGATGATGTTGTTCTGCTTGGACGTCAAGGCAATGAAGTGATTACCGCCGATGAATGGGCCGAACTCACCGACACCATTGCGTACGAAATTGTTTGCGGCATCGGACCACGTGTCCCTCGTTTTTATCCGACACGGGGTGAACGATGATCTGGGCCCGCACGACATCAGTCGAAGAAACAAAAGAACTCGCGGCTGCGCTCGCCGAATTGGCGCGTCCCGGAGATTTGGTGTTGTTGGCGGGCGATTTGGGTGCCGGCAAAACAGCCTTTACCCAAGGATTCGGCGCCGCGCTCGGAATTGATGATCTCATCACCAGTCCAACGTTCACATTGGTAAACACCTATGAAGGACGCTTGGAACTCAATCACCTTGATGTTTATCGCTTAGAGGCTTTAGCCGAAGTTCTTGATCTCGGTGTTCCAGAAATGATCGATGACGGCGGTGTCACCATCATCGAATGGGGAGACTCGGTGGCACCGGCTCTACCCAGTGAATATTTGGAAATTCGTTTCCATTTTGATGAAGTTGCAATTTCGGTGGACCACGATGGTCAAAGTGATGATGTGCGCATTATCGAATTTGTACCCATGGGCACTCGTTGGAGCGCTCGTAGTCGAGCTGTCGCCACTGCCGTAGCGCCATGGATTCATGAACCGGAGACGGAGGACTAATGCTGATCGCCGGTATCGATACCGCAACGGCACAAGTGAGCGTTGCTGTTGGTGGACACGAAGGTGTCTTGGCTTCAACGCAAAGTGTGCGTGGTCGTCAACACGCCGAAATTCTTACGCCCTCGATTGAATTTGTCTGTCGACAAGCGCGTATTGAACTTTCCGAAATCAGTGTGGTGGCAGTTGATTTAGGACCCGGGCTTTTCACCGGATTACGCGTGGGCGTTGCGGCCGCTAAAGCGATGGCGCATGCGCTTGGTGTTCCCATGATCGGTGTGCCGAGTTTGGATTTGCTCGCGTTTCCCGTGCGCTTCACTTCTCGT
>CAYOHV010000117.1:2842-5043 GCA_964403825.1 uncultured Bifidobacterium sp.
AGAGTGCTTACTTGTCGGCGATGGAGCCATTCGCTATCGCGAAGTTTTTGAAGGTCTTAAGAAATGCGAAATTGTTGAAGAAGGTTTTGCTTACCCTTCAGCGTCATCATTGGTGTTGTTGGCGCATGCCAAAGCCTTACGCGAAGACTGGGTGAAGCCGTGGGATCTTCAACCTTTGTATTTGCGTAAACCAGATGCCGAAATCAATTGGTCAACAAGGCCAGGTGTTTGACGGTGGCATTACAAGAAGACGAAATCGTCGATCAACACGACGACAATGATTCACTTGTTATCAGCACAATGCGCCGGCGCCATTTGCGCTCAGTTTTGCGCATAGAAGAACAAACCAGTTCCACCCCATGGTCTCTCGGGTTATTCCTTTCTGAAGCCCGTCGTCCCGAGCGGGTTTATCTCGTCGCCAAAAAAGGCAAAGAAATTGTTGGTTTCGCCGGAATGTTGTTTGCTCTTAACGAAGGGCATATCACCACCATTGCCGTAGATCCCGCCTATCAAGGTGCGCGTATCGGAACTCGTTTAATGCTTGTGCTTATGCGGCGAGCCATTGCCCATGGTTCGGATTGTGTGACACTTGAAGTACGTGCATCGAACACTTCTGCGAAGCGGATGTACGCGCGCTTTGGATTCATGCCCGCCGGAACTCGCACCGCCTATTACAAAGATCCGGTTGAAGACGCCATGGTGTACTGGGCGTACGACGTCGATTCTGAGAACTATCAGGAACGTCTTGTAGAAATTGAACGCTCACTTAATGAGCCGTTTATTTATGAACATTCCGAATGGGATACCGATACTGACGATCAACTTGATGAAGTTGACGGTGAGCCCAACGAAACAAAGAACGGATATCTCTAATGAGCGGCTTGCGCGTTTTAGGAATTGAAACAAGTTGTGATGAAACTGCAGCCGCGGTTGTAGTTGACGGACATCAAGTTTTGTCATCGGTTGTTTCCAGTCAGGTGGATTTACATGCGCGTTTCGGCGGCGTTGTACCGGAAATCGCTAGTCGCGCTCATGTGGAACTTCTCACACCCGTTATTGCGCGTTCCCTCGTTGAAGCTGGAATCCAAGACGATCACGTTGATGCTGTAGCCGCAACAGTGGGACCCGGTTTGATTGGTGCACTTTTAGTTGGCGTTAGCGCGGCCAAAACATTGGCGTTGGTATGGGATGTTCCGTTTGTGGCGGTTAATCACCTTGAAGCGCATCTTTATGCTGCACTTTTAGAGGATCCGAATCTGGAATTACCGGTGGTTGTTTTGTTGGTTTCGGGTGGCCATACCTTGGTAGTGCTGATGGAAGGTCACGGCCGTTATCGCGTTCTCGGATCAACCATTGATGATGCCGCAGGAGAAGCGTTCGACAAAGTGGCGCGTTGGTTAGGGCTTGGATATCCCGGCGGTCCGGCCATCGATGCCATGGCAATGCAAGGTGATCCGACAGCAATTACTTTTCCGCGCGCGTTGCGCGATGAGGGCTATGACTTTTCGTTTTCTGGTTTAAAAACTTCGGTGGTGAATTATGTTCGTCGCCATCCAGAAGTTCGTACCGAAGATGTAGCGGCGTCATTCCAAGAAGCAGTGGTGGATGTGCTGGTCGAAAAGGCTCGGCGCGCCGCTCGAGATCACGGAGCCAAAGGTCTTTGTTTGGCCGGTGGGGTAGCGGCGAATTCGCAGTTGCGGGAGAGGCTTTTGGACGCTTGCGTTGCCGATGGATTTCGAGCCTTTCTACCCAGTCGCTCAATGTGTACCGATAATGCCGCCATGGTGGCTGCGGCTGGCTGGTACCGACTCCAGTCCGACGGTCCATCCCCGCTTGATACGGGCGCCTATCCCAATCTGCGCCTCGCTCCTGCCAACTAGCGGGGATCTTTGATCTCTCAGGTTGTGAAGAGCCACCCCTAGGCCCTATCGTTAGCAGTCCAACGGGGAGAGTGCTAAGCGCTCTGCCCCCGCGAGTGCTAAAGCCCCCAATTCGGGGGTTCCCGACTGTTGAAACTGCCTACGGAGGCGTCGTACATGAACCTTCAGCCCCTTGAAGACCGAATTGTGGTGAAGCCCAGTGAGGGCGAAGAAACCACCGCTCGCGGATTGGTCATTCCCGCCACGGCAAAGGAAAAGCCGCAGCAAGGTATCGTCCTTGCCGTGGGCCCCGGCCGTCGTAGTGATCAACCCGGAGAACTC
>CAYOHV010000117.1:5053-5277 GCA_964403825.1 uncultured Bifidobacterium sp.
GATGTGAAGACCGGCGACACCGTTGTGTACAGCAAGTACGGCGGCACCGAAATCACCATCGAAGGTCAAGACGTTCTCATTCTCAATGCACGCGACGTACTCGCGGTGCTCAAGTAAATCGGAGTCACATAAATGGCAAAAATGCTCAAGTTCGACGATGACGCGCGACGCGCACTCGAAGCCGGTGTGAATGCACTGGCCGATGCCGTCAAAGTCACGCTCGG
>CAYOHV010000118.1:0-1893 GCA_964403825.1 uncultured Bifidobacterium sp.
CTGCTTTCGAATTGGGCCAAGACATTCACAATGCAACGGCAGCGCGTGTTTTCTCAGTTGATCCTGATGAGGTAACGCTCGAACAACGATCAAAAGCGAAGATGGTTTCCTATGGTTTGGCCTACGGAATGGAAGCGTTCGGTCTGGCCCAGCGCCTAAACGTTCCCATCAGCGAGGCCCAAGAAATTTTGGATGCCTACTTCGCTGCGTTTCCGTCGGTACGGAAATACATGGATGACACCGTGGAACAAGCGCGCGAGAAGGGTTATACCGAAACTCTCTTTGGTCGCCGTCGCCAAATTCCCGAACTCGCCTCTAGCAACTACCGCATTCGCCAAGCCGGTGAACGCCAAGCTATGAACGCCGGTATTCAAGGTTTGGCCGCCGATATTTTCAAAGTTGCCTTAGTGCGACTCGATGCGGCGTTAGAAAAAGCAGGTGCGACCTCGCGCATCATCTTGCAGGTTCACGACGAAGTTATTTGCGAAGTTCCACCGAAAGATCTTGATGACGTCACGGCGATTGTCGTGCGCGAAATGTCAGGCGCATTCGATTTACGCGTGCCGTTAGCGGTCAATCTTTCGCATGGCGATTCTTGGGCTGCGGCCAAAGGCTGATTTTCGTGTCCGACCATTGGTTTGAAGACGTGGCTTCCGAATTGGGGGAGTCGTATCTCAAATATTCATTCACGAAAGGAACCGAAAACGAAGTTGAGTTTTTGGTTTCTCAATTAGGACTGCAACCAGGTGATCGCGTTTTAGATGTTGGCTGCGGTCCGGGGCGTCATGCCATTGCGTTAGCGGAACGCGGCATCAACGTGGTTGGAATTGATATCTCGCAAACATTCATCGACTTAGCCAACGAAAACGCGCCGGCATTGGCATCGTTTCAACGACTTGATGCGCGTGCACTTCCATTTGAATCGGAATTCGATGCCGTCATTTCTCTTTGCCAAGGCGCGTTCGGTTTGTCGGGCGGTGGAACCGAGACACGTCTCGACCCCGACGCCTTTGTTTTGGCCGGCATGGCACGAGCACTTAAACCTTCGGGCGTGTTAGCGCTGTCGGCTTTCTCGGCGTATTTCCAAATTCGTTGGCTCGAGGAATTCGATGAGTTCGACGTCGAAGCCGGCGTCAATCATGAGCGCACAATTCTGCGCACTCCGCAGGGCCAAGAGGTCGAAAAGGATCTGTGGACAACATGCTTTACCCCACGTGAACTGCGACTTTTGGCCGAACGAGCCGGCCTCACGCCACTGCATATTTGGTCAGTCACACCCGGCGACTATGCCGCTCGGACACCCGAATTAGATCGTCCCGAGTTTTTGCTCATCGCACGTCGCTGATTCTCAATTCGACAATTACGCAGCGCGTTGGCGGTACCTGTGGACAACGGTCTACGCTTTGGGGCTGCTTCGCGCTTAGCGAGCAGGTCCTTATCCACCCACGATTCCTTATCCGTCCGAAGAGAGTTTCCCTTGTCCGAGCAGTCAACCCCCGAAGCAACCGCACCGCAACCCGGTAGCGAGACCACCGTCGCCGATACATCAGCCGGCGATAACTCAGTGATGGGGAGTTTTAATCCTGATGGCACGTACGTTCCGCGTCAGGTGACAGTTGATGACCTTGGTGGTCAATCACTTGATGATGCATACGCCGCCACCATGGTCGAAGTTGAAGACGGACAAATTGTTGAAGGAACCGTGGTCAAAGTTGATCGCGATGAAGTCTTATTAGATATCGGTTACAAATCAGAAGGCGTTATTCCTTCTCGTGAACTTTCAATTCGTAACGATGTCGATCCCAACGAAATTGTTTCAATGGGTGATCGTCTTGAAGCCTTAGTTCTGCAAAAGGAAGACAAAGACGGTCGTTTAGTTCTCTCCAAAAAGCG
>CAYOHV010000118.1:1993-5271 GCA_964403825.1 uncultured Bifidobacterium sp.
GGCGACGAAATCGAAGTTCAAGTTCTTGAAGTTGATCTCGATCGTGAACGCATCAGCCTTTCGTTAAAGGCCACGCAACAAGATCCATGGCAAGAATTCGCCACTGCCCATCAGGTGGGCGAGTTGGTCTACGGCCGTGTTACCAAACTCGTACCGTTCGGTTCGTTCGTACAGGTTGGCGATGGCATCGAAGGTTTGGTGCATATCTCCGAAATGTCAGCTCATCATGTCGATCTTCCCGAGCAAGTTGTCGCTCCCGGTGAAGAGTTGTGGGTGAAGATCATCGATCTCGATCTGCAACGTCGTCGGATCAGCCTCTCCATCAAGCAGGCTGCCGAAGGTGGTGTTGTTGCGGCTGAATACCAAGAAGCATTCGGTACGCATGCTTTCGATGATGCGGGTAACTACATCGGCACCGAAACGACAACCGAAGCGCAAGAAGCGTGGGCCGAATACTTCGCCGAACAGGGCGACACTTCAGTTCCGCCAGTGCTTTCATCACAAAACGAAGCGGCGACCAGCGAGGAGTAATCCTCGCCGATCGCCGATCGACTACAAGTTCACGATTCCCATGCGCAAAGCAGACAACACTGCTTGCGTGCGGTCAGGCGTGTCCAATTTCTGGTAGATCGACGCCAAATGATTTTTCACCGTCTTTTGCGATAGGTAGAGGCGATCGGCCACTTGCGGTGTTGAGCAACCATCACAAATCGCTTGCAGTACTTCTTGTTCGCGCCGAGTGATATTTACTGGATAGCCCCGCCAATCTGAATGTGAAGGTGGTGCGATAGCCATTGGTACTCCTTCTTTTTTCGTGGATAGTGCTGGGCCAGCGAACCTGTCCTGTCCCGTACTCGATATCGGCGAATAACGAAAAAATCGGAGATATAAATTTCTGCGCATTTTGAAATGAGTCGTTAGACCCATTTGCTACGGTCAGACCGTGTTATTGCTCGGCCTTACCGGCGGAATAGGTTCCGGAAAATCAACTGTTTCAAGTGAATTAGCGCGTCGCGGTGCAATTGTTATTGATGCCGATCAAGTTGTGCGCGAATTGCAATCACCCGGTGGCGCGGTTTTAGCTGCGATGGTCGAACATTTTGGTGATGGCATTTTGAACGATGACGGAACACTCAATCGCCAAAGTGTGGCCGACATTGTTTTTAATGATCCCGAACAATTAAAAGCGTTGAATGCCATTGTTCATCCCAAAGTGGGCGAGGAAATTGATCGACGCATCGAAAACGAACGCGATTCCGATCACATTGTGATTTTGGATGTTCCGTTGTTGGTTGAATCAAAGGCGTATGAAACCGAAGGGATCATCGTCGTCGACACCGATCCCGAGATTGCCGTGCAGCGATTAGTTGAATTTCGTGGATTCAAAGCCGAAGATGCGCGTTCGCGTATGAAATTACAGGCCACTCGCGAAGAGCGACGCGCGGAGGCTGCCTGGATTGTTCCTAACGATGGAACGCAAGAAGAACTGATGAATGAAATCGACAAACTTTGGGATTGGATCCAAGCAAAGTCGAAGTAGCGATTTATAAACCTAAACGGCGGGCCAAATCGCTTTGGAAAACGCCGTTCGGATCGACTGCATGTCGAATGGCACGCCATTCATCGAGACGCGGATACATCGCCGGTAATAATTCGGAACGCACGCGGCTGTCTTTGGCTAAATAAATTCGACCGCCAACTTCAACAACTTTTTCATCGAGTCGATCGAGTAGTTGCGCTAAGCCGTCAATACCGGTGGGGATATCGAGCGCCAGGGTCCATCCTGCGGAAGGAAACGAAAGCGGTGCGGGATTCGCCGGACCAAAAGTCTTGAGCACGGCCAAGAAAGAAAGGCAACCAGAAGCGCTGAGTTCTTCGACGATTGTTTTCAGCATTGCTTCGGCCCCAAAGGGAATGACGAATTGCCATTGCAAAAAGCCGCCCGGTCCGTAAATGCGATTCCAATCGCGCACCATATCGAGCGGATGAAAGAACGTGGGAATGGTTTGTAATTCATCACGACGTTGCTGCGGTGCTTTACGAAACCACAATTCGTTAAAGGCGCGCACTGTCCATTTATTAAGTACGCCCGATGGGAACACGGGTGGTGCAGTTACTAATTCGCCCGCTTTGTAGGCATAGCGATCGTTACCCAGTTTCGGTGCTGCTTCACTGGCCGTGGCAAAGCGACCACGCGTCAGAACAGATCGCCCCATTGAAGATCCGGTAGCCATGAGATCAATCCACGCAACCGAGTAGTCATAAAGATGATCGCCGGTGAGAATGAGATCGCAAATCTCGTCAAGATCTTTGGCTCGATCGGTGTCAACGAGTAACTGCGAAGAACCAATACGAGGACATTTAAAAGTGGCTTCCAAAATGACGCCGGTTAATCCCATACCGCCGGCGGTAGCCCAAAAAAGTTCTGGTTCTTTATCGGGACCAATGGTGCGAATCGAACCGTCTGCCATTTGCATGGTGAGTGACACCATGTGGTTGTTCCACGAACCTTTATGGTGATGATTCTTGCCGTGAATGTCTGCGGCAATGGCACCTCCAACGGTGACATAGCGAGTTCCGGGTGTGACCGGCACAAAGAGACCTTGTGCAACTAACGAATGCAAGAGGCGATCCAAACTCACGCCCGCATCAGCGGTAACGAGAACTTCAGCGTCATCCGGATGAGATTCATGAATAGTGAAGGACGCGACGTCAGTGGTTTCTAAAACAATTCCGCCGGCGTTTTGCGCGGCGTCGCCATAGGAACGTCCAAG
This sequence comes from uncultured Bifidobacterium sp., assembly GCA_964403825.1. Classification (GTDB taxonomy): domain Bacteria; phylum Actinomycetota; class Acidimicrobiia; order Acidimicrobiales; family Acidimicrobilacustridaceae; genus Acidimicrobilacustris. The sequence continues at coordinate 4,768 of CAYOHV010000118.1, forward strand.
TCCCCGCGCAATGAGACCGCGTTCGGAAGTGGTGGGTAAAGCGCGCCGTAATTCGATTTGTGAAGTGGGTCGACGGCGATCCGCACCGCTTGGCGCAGTGCGACCCCAACCGGAAAGTTCCGAAAGTTGGGGAACAGCCCGTCGGGCTGCCGGTTCAGGAGGCGTAGACGGCACAGGCATAAATGATGGCCCAAGCAGCGCCTGAGACCAACAAGGTGATATCAGAAAGAACCAGATTTTCGGGTTCAGAGCCTTTGCCTTGTTCTAAAAGAAGTGCATAACGAAGGATGGCAACGGCAAACGGAATAATCGAAAGTTGGAATAACACGCCGCCACTGGCCGCTTCACTGGCTGATGAAAACGCCCAAAGGCAATAGGTGACAATCACGCCGGCCGAAAACACGGCGCGTAAGTAATTCAGAAAATTTGGTGTGTACGCCGCTAAGACGGGACGAATTGATTGCGCATCATCAGAGAGTTCAGATAATTCGCCCGCACGTTTTC
>CAYOHV010000119.1:0-3649 GCA_964403825.1 uncultured Bifidobacterium sp.
GGCTTCACCGAGCGTGAAGCCAAAAGTTCGCGTGCGCTTATTTTCACGAGAACACGTGATATTCGAGCGATTCGCCCACACCGCGTCGTTCGGCTTTGCCCGCCAGTCGAAGATGTTCAAGGTGTGCATACGTTTCGCTATCGGCCATCGGTCCGCGACTACGTGGTGAGAACAAAAATTCCGACCACTTCGGTACCGCCGCCCATTGGGTTTCGTTGGCTGCATCTTGGAGCAACTGCAAACGAACATCGTGATGATCTTTGATGGCGTTGCATCGACCGGATACATCACCGAAAGGATGTCCATGGGCGGGGAGTGCGAGAGTCACGCCTTCCAGCCCAGCAACTTTGTCGAGGTTGAGCAAATAATTGGCCAATGGATCGCCACCCATAAACCCAGCAATATGCGGAGTAATCGTGGGGAGGACATGGTCGCCAGTGAGGAGAATTCCATCTTCGGGCGAAAACATGCACAAGTGATCGTGTGTGTGTCCGGGTGTAAAGACGGCAATCCAATCGCGATCGCCCATACGCACAACTTGTTGATCATCAACCACGATCGTGGGACGCGGTGCGCGCATCCATGACAGTTCTTCAATGCGTCCGTCGGCAATAGCGTTGCGTAAGCGATCGCGGAATGCTTTGAACCCGGGAAATGACAATTCCATTTCTTCTTCATCGGCATCGGGCAATGCATCTAAGACTGTGCCAACTTCACTGACATCAGCGGGGTTCACCGGCTCAAGCGGCGTTTCGTCGAGATCGAGAAGATCAGTCCATTTGCGGAACATGGTGGAGGTCAAGACCTCGGCGTGACATTCCTCTACCAAACGATGCGCTCCGCCGAAATGATCGGGATGCGAATGAGTGATGTAAACGGTATGAACTCGCGCTAACGGAATGCCAGCTGAACGCAAACGATCTTGTAACGCTTCCCAGGATTCATCCGAAGGCAATCCCGGATCAACCAATGTGAAACCTTTGCTGTCTTCAATCGCATAGGTATTGACATGTCCGAGGCCGGTGAAATTGGTGGGGAGTTGTAAACGCAGAATGCCGCGGCCAACTTCGGTGATTTCCGTTGACGCGTCTTCTTGTTCTTGTTTCGGTTTACGCACTTCTTCTGCCATTTACTTTTCCCCTGCGTCCCGCGCAATCCCGCGTAATTCCCCCGCCACGTAGCGTAACGCTATTCGGCCAGACGACAGAACGAATCTCGGTAATAGCGCAGTTCCTCAACGGATTCCCGAATATCGTCCATGGCGCGATGGCCTTCACTTTTCTTCGGAGCGTTCTCCAAAATTTTTGGATTCCAACGTTTGATGAGTTCTTTTAACGTCGAAACATCTACCGATCGGTAGTGAAGGAAATTTTCGATATCGGGCATGTATTCGGCGAGGAACCGTCGATCGGTTCCAATTGAATTACCGCAAAGCGGAACGGTGCGCGCTTGTGCAATATGTTCGGTGAGGAACGCCATTGTTTGTTCAATAGCGTCGGTCAGTGTGACGTCCGAAGTTTGAATGAGTTCTAACAATCCGCTGCGGCGATGCATGGAAACCACGACATCATCCATCTCATCGAGGGCCGCTTTGTCTTGGCCGATGACCAGTTCGGGTCCCACGGCCACAATGTTCAACTCGTCATCGGTCAGCAATGTGGCGATCTCCACGATCACATGTCGTTTCGGGTCTAATCCGGTCATTTCAAGGTCAATCCACGCAAGCACGTAACGATCCTAGGCATTCGTCGTACGATCAACAGGTGCTTGAAGTTCCAGTCCATCAACTCGACCCCGATCTTCCGTTACCCGCCTACGCAAAAGTGGGTGATGCCGGTCTTGATTTATTGGCTCGGCAAGACGTGGTTTTGCTACCGGCCGGAGGGCGCGCCCTCGTTCCTACGGGCATTGCGGTTGCTATTCCGGTTGGTTATGCCGGATTCATTCAACCGCGAAGTGGGTTAGCGCTCAAACATGGCGTCACCTGCTTAAACACTCCGGGACTTATCGATAGTGGTTATCGCGGCGAGTTGCAGGTTTTGTTAATCAACACCGATCCGGTTGAGCCTTTTCATATTCGTCGCGGTGATCGCATTGCCCAATTCGTAGTGCAAAAAGTTGAGCATGTTGTTTTGGAACCGAGAGAGAGTGTCGAAGATCTGGGCGATTCCGAACGCGGTGAAGGCGGATTCGGCCATACCGGCGTTTAAGCGTTATTTGGTACGGACCAAATAATTGTTGTGCCTTCGTCACTTGAGTTGAGTTCAACCTGACCGTCTAATTGGGCGGCGCGACTCTTGATATTGCGCAATCCGTTTCCATCTTTTTGCGCGTTATGCAATCCGATGCCGTTATCGGAAATTGAAAGAGTGATGTTCTCATCGCTGGTCACAGAAATATCAACGGAGGTTGCCTGCGAATGGCGCACGACGTTGGTTATGGCTTCACCAACGACGGCTACAAGATGCGTGGCGGTGGTATCAGCAATAACTAAATCAATTGGTCCCGCAAACGAAATTGTTGGCTTGATATTGCCTCGCCAACAAAGTTCCTCAACGAGTTCAATAATTTCTTGACGAACACTTCGTCCTGGGATGCGGCGACGTTGAAGTTCGAAAATGGTGGTGCGAATATGGCGAACAGTTTCGTCGAGTTCATCGACAATTTCCTGAAGTCGCTGCGTAAATTCGGGATCGTTATTGCGGTTCGCCAAACTTTGTAAACCAAGACCCATGGCAAACATTCGCTGAATGACGGTGTCATGAAGATCGCGGGCAATTCGTTCACGATCTTCAACGACATGCAATTCTCCAATTCGGGCTTGTAAGCGCGCGTTTTCAATGGCAACACCCGCGGCAGTGGCTAAGCCGACGACAAGTTCTTCATCTTTGTCATTGAAGTCTCCGTCTTTACCGGTGAGATACAAATTGCCGAACACTTCACCGCGCACTCGAATAGGAACTCCGAGAAAAGAATCCATTTCCGGATGGTTCGGAGGAAAGCCGAATCGCTCGGGGTGATTACGAATATGCGGAATGCGAATAGGAGTTGGTTCAACTATCAAGAGCCCCAAGATTCCTCGTCCCGAAGGCAGGTCACCAATCTTTTTCGCGGTTTCTTCGTCGATGCCGGAGTAAAGGAATTGCGAGAGAAATGTGCCCGTTTCGTCGAGTACTCCCAGTGCTCCCCACTTCGCACCGGATAATTCGGTGGCGCTATCGACAATGCGTCGCAAAACGGTTGGCAGTTCATGTTCACTACCAACGGCCACGATCGCCTTAAGGAGTTGGTCAAGATCGTTGGACTGCACCACACCGGCATCGTAGGTCCGATTTCTGCGGCAAAATGATCCCGTGCCCATAAAGGTTTTGTTGCTTGATGATCATGAAATTGTTCGCCGTGGATTACGCGAACTCATCGAGTCAACCGACGGCATGGAAGTTTTGGCCGAAGCAAGTTCAGCGGCTGAGGCGTTAGGTGTTGTTGAGCAAATGACTCCGGATGTGGCGGTCTTAGATGTTCGGCTCGGCGATGGAAACGGCGTTGAAGTTTGTCGTGAGATACGCAGCCGCAAGCCTTCAATTCACTGCTTAATGCTCACGTCGTATGCCGATGACGAAGCGTTATTTGATTCCATCATGGCTGGAGC
>CAYOHV010000119.1:3749-5161 GCA_964403825.1 uncultured Bifidobacterium sp.
TCGAAACGCGATAATCCAACGGCAATTGCAAACGTAACGGCGTAAAACGTTTTGGTTAAGAACAAATTGGCAACGCGCTCAACGTTGGCGATAACCCTTCGTCCTTCAGCTACGACTGAAGGAAACACATCAAAATCGTTGTTCAAAAGAACGAATCGAGCAACAGCACGCGCTGCGGCTGATCCTGATCCCATTGCTACGCCGATATCAGCATCTTTTAGGGCCAAGGTATCGTTCACACCGTCACCGGTCATGGCCACGGTATGACCGCGACTTTGTAATGCATGCACCATTTCGCGTTTTTGCTGAGGTGTGACTCGGCCAAACACAGTGTGCGTTTCCAAAACATTGGCCAGTTCTTCTTGATCCATGGGCAACGTACGCGCGTCCACCGGGTTTTCCGCGCCACGTACTCCGACACGTCGAGCAACCGCACCCACAGTGATTGGACTATCACCAGAAATGACTTTCACTTCGACGCCTTGATCGGCGAAATATTGCAAGGTGCGCTCGGCTGCTGGTCGCAATTGTTCGTCGAGTACAACGAAGGCAACAGGGGAAAGTGTTGCCGGCAAATTTTCACCATCCAATGGTTGCGGCGTTGTGGCTAATAACAAAACTCGTTGGCCTTGCGACGCGTACTGCGAAAGTTGTGCGCGGGCGGTTTCCATTAGCGCGCGATCGGCACCGTTATTGGCAATATGGTCAAGCAAAATATCGGGTGCGCCGAGATACCAAGATTGTTGATTTTCAAAACTGGCGGCACTCCATTTGCGCGCCGAAGAAAACGCGACGGTGTCGGATTTCTGCCAGCTCGGATCTGGACATCCAGATGCAATAGCCGCTAACGAGGGATTGGGATGATCTTCCGATCCACCTAAAGCGCCTAATGCGTTGATAGCCAGTTGATGATCTCCTTGTAAGACCTCAATGCGAGAAAACGCCAGAGCGCCTTCGGTCAATGTTCCGGTTTTATCGAGACAAATGACATCGACACGCGCCAATCCTTCGATAGCCGCTAACTCTTGGGTGAGCACTTTTTTAGAGGCCAAACGCGTGGCGCCTAGAGCGAATGCAATTGATGTCAAAAGCACAAGACCCTCGGGAACCATCGCCACTAATCCCGCAACGGAGGCTTGTACTGATTCGACGATTCCTTCATGCGCGTCGAGTTGCGACCAAATCAAAACAATGGCGACTGGAAGCATTAGCCAGCCGATCCATTTAATGACGGTATTTATTCCTGTACGCAATTCGCTTTTCACTAACGAAAAGCGCTTGGCCTCGTTCGACAATTGGAACGCATAGGAATTAGCTCCCACTTTTGTCGCTCGCATGACACCACTGCCGGCTACGACGAAACTTCCCGACATCACTGAATCATTGGTGGACTTATCGACTGGATCCGCCTC
>CAYOHV010000120.1:0-3453 GCA_964403825.1 uncultured Bifidobacterium sp.
AGAGAGGGACGTCAACGACGTGGCGAAGACCACCGAATCGACCCAAAAAACCACCGCCGGCGACGACTACGGAGCAAAGGACATCACCGTCCTTGAAGGCCTCGAAGCAGTACGCAAGCGCCCGGGTATGTACATCGGATCTACGGGTCCTGCCGGCCTCCACCACCTGGTTTATGAGGTGGTGGATAACTCGGTCGATGAGGCCATGGCCGGCCATGCCACCCGTATCGATGTCACCCTCTTGCCCGACGGCGGCTGCGAGGTCATCGATGATGGCCGCGGCATCCCGGTCGATAAGCACAACGATCCAAAAATGAAGGGCAAGAGCGCAGCCGAAGTTGTGCTCACCGTTCTTCACGCCGGCGGCAAGTTTGGCGGCAGCGGCTACAAAGTGTCGGGCGGTTTGCACGGCGTGGGTATTTCCGTTGTTAACGCGCTCTCCGCACGTGTTGAAGTTGATATCGATCGCAATGGTGATCGTCATTCGATGGAATTCGAAAAGGGTGGCAAAACAAAAAGCCCGCTGAAGGTCACGGGTAAAGCACCGCGTGGTCGCACGGGCACCACCGTTCGTTTTTGGCCTGACCCAACAATTTTCGACGACATCAATTTCCGCGCCCAAACATTGCTCGAACGTTTTCAAATGATGGCGTTTCTCAATAAAGGCCTCGAAATTCGTTTCACCGATCTTCGTCCCGATGCACAAAGCAAAGAACCAATTACGTTCAAATATGCAGGCGGCATCATCGATTTTGTGCGTCATCTCAACGCCTCAAAAGAAGCGTTGTTCAAAAAAGTTGGTTACTTCGAACAAGCCGAAGAAGATCAAGAAGTCGAAATCGCGTTCCAGTGGAACACCGGTTACAACACCGACGGCATGCATTCTTTTGCTAACGGTATTGCCACCATTGAAGGCGGTATGCACGAAGAGGGATTCAAAAAATCTCTCACCAACGTGGTTAACAAATACGCCCGCGCTAAAGGTTTATTGAAGGAAAAAGAAGACAACCTTCAAGGCGAAGACATTCGTGAAGGCTTAACCGCCATCATTTCGGTGAAGTTGCGTGAACCGCAATTTGAAGGCCAAACAAAAGGAAAATTGGGCAATGTCTCAATGCGTTCATTAGTTGAAAAAGCAACCAATGAACGCCTGGGAGATTGGTTCGAAGAAAATCCCACCGAAGCGCGCAAGGTTGTACAAAAAGCCGTGCTCGCATCACGTGCTCGTTTAGCAGCGCGTAATGCACGCGATGCCACACGTCGTAAATCTGCCTTAGAAGGCGCGGGCATGCCGGACAAACTTAAAGATTGTTCGAGCCGCAATCCCGAAGAGAGCGAACTGTTCATTGTTGAAGGTGATTCCGCTGGTGGTTCGGCAGTGGCGGCGCGCGATCCGCGCACACAAGCCATCCTGCCAATTCGCGGCAAGATCCTTAACGTCGAACGTGCTCGCCTCGACAAAATGTTAAAAAACAACGAAATTCAGACACTTATCACCGCTATTGGTGCGGGCGTAAGTGCTGAATTCGACATCACAAAAATTCGCTATCACAAAATCATTTTGATGTGTGATGCCGATGTTGATGGTTCTCATATTCGTACATTGCTATTGACATTCTTCTTCCGTCATATGAAAGAACTCGTCGAACAAAAGCATGTGTACATCGCGCAACCACCGTTGTATTCAACTGTGGTTGGCAAAGAAAAGATTTACCTCAAAGACGATTCCGCTAAAGCAGCATTTTTGGCGGAAAAACCCGATCACAAACGCGAGTTCCAACGTCTTAAAGGTTTGGGCGAAATGGATTACGACGAATTAGGCGACACCACCATGGACGCTTCTCGTCGCACGCTTTTGCAAGTTTCAGTTGAACAAGCGGCCATCGCTGACGAAATTTTCTCAGTGTTAATGGGCGACGACGTTGAATCTCGCAAACATTTCATTCAAACCAATGCAAAAGACGTTCGATTCCTCGACATCTAACGCGCTCTAGTTACAGGACAAAACCCAATGGCAAAAAAGAAAGCGGCGGGCGGCGACGGAGAGAACAACGACGGTGAAGGCACCGTCGAAGAAGCTCCAACCTTCGGCACCATCGAACCAATCGAAATCCAAGAGGAGATGGAACGCTCCTTTTTGGATTACGCCATGTCGGTCATTGTTTCGCGTGCTCTTCCGGATGCCCGCGACGGATTAAAGCCTGTGCATCGCCGCATTTTGTGGGGCATGTACGACTTGCGTGCGTTACCCGATCGTCCCACCATGAAATGCGCGCGTGTCACTGGTGAAGTCATGGGTAAATATCACCCGCACGGTGACTCGGCGATTTACGACGCGCTAGTGCGCATGGGCCAATCGTTTTCTCTTCGCCATCCGCTTGTTCATCCCAAAGGAAACTTTGGTTCTTTAGATGAACCCCCGGCGGCGGCTCGCTATACCGAATGTCGTTTGGCTGCTATGGCGATGGACATGCTCGCCGATATCGATGAAAACACCGTCGATTTCAGCGATAACTACTCGGGCGAATTCCAAGAGCCAACAGTTTTACCCAGCCGTTTCCCCAACTTGTTGGTAAACGGTTCGCAAGGAATTGCCGTGGGTATGGCCACCAATATTCCTCCGCACAATCTCGGCGAAGTTATCGATGCGGTAAATCATCTTTTACAAAACCCAGAAGCAACATCGAAACAATTAATGGAGTTTGTAAAAGGCCCCGATTTTCCGACCGGCGCGCTCATCATGGGACGCCAAGGAATTATTGATGCCTACGAAACTGGTCGTGGATCCATCAAATTGCGCGGTAAAGCCGAGATCGAAGAAGGCACGCGTTCTGATTACATCATCATCACCGAACTGCCTTACCAGGTAAGCCCCAACCAGTTCATGATGAAAGTAAAAGAACTCGTTGATAATCGCGAACTCGACGGTATTGCCGAACTAAATGATGAATCAGCCAAGGGCCAAATGCGCCTTGTTTTACGCCTTAAACGCGATGCACCAGCGTTAGTCATCCTCAACAATCTTTATAAGCGCACCCCGTTGCAAACAAACTTCGCGGTGAACACGGTGGCGTTGGTGGATGGCATTCCGCGCACCCTTAATTTGCGCGACGCCTTAGTGGCCTATGTCGATCATCAAATTGAAGTCATTACCCGTCGTTCGCAATATCGCTTAGATGAAGCCGAACGTCGCGCGCATATCGTCGAAGGTTTGTTAAAGGCGCTTGATCTCATCGATGAAATCATTGCCGCCATTCGCGCTTCAGCCGATAAATCTGCAGCTCGCGAAGCACTTATGGCGAAACCATTCGAGTTTTCCGCCGAACAAGCCGAACATATTTTGGACATGCAGTTATCGCGTCTCACTCGTTTGGGCCGTTCTCAACTCGAAGAAGAAATGGCCAAATTGCGGGAAACCATTTCCGAATTACAAGCCATTCTTGGAGATGACGG
>CAYOHV010000120.1:3553-5151 GCA_964403825.1 uncultured Bifidobacterium sp.
TGGCCAAATTGCGGGAAACCATTTCCGAATTACAAGCCATTCTTGGAGATGACGGTAAGAAGCGAGCTGTCATTGCTTCGGAACTCACCGAAGTACGCGAAAAGTACGCCCAACCACGCCGAAGCCAAATTTCATTTGAAGTTGGCGATCTGGATATCGAAGATCTCATCGATGATGAAGATCTCGTGGTCACGATGTCGGCCAAGGGTTACATCAAGACCGTCTCTTCAGATGCGTTCCGTGTACAAGGTCGCGGCGGTCGTGGAGTCGCGGGCACTCGGGTAAAAGACGAGGATTACGTCACCCATATTGTGCACACCACTGCGCATGCCTATCTGTTGTTCTTCTCCAATCGCGGACGCGTGTATCGCCTGAAGGCGCACGAAATCCCCATGAAAGAACGCACAGCGCGCGGCACGGCCGTGGTCAATTTGTTACCGCTGCAACCCGATGAACGTATTCAAGCAATCATCGACACTCGCGATTATGAAACCAATCGTTTCTTGTTCTTCGCCACCAAAAATGGCCAAGTAAAGAAGACGAAATTCACCGAATACGACTCGTCGTTACGCGCCGGAATCATCGCTTTGAACTTGAAACCGGGCGATGAACTCGTACGCGTCATTCCCACCAACGGTGGCGATGACATCTTCATGGTGACTCGTGCTGGTCAAACCATTCGTTTCGCCGAAGATGAAGTGCGTGCCATGGGCCGTGCCGCTGCGGGTGTGCGCGGTATGAAGATGCGCGCCGATGACGAAGTTGTTTCTTGTGATGTCACGCGTGAGGACACGTCAATTTTGATCGTGACTGATGGTGGTTACGGCAAGCGCACGCAACTCGACAAATTCAATCGTCAAGGACGCGGTGGTCAAGGTGTTCGCGGTATCCGCATTAACGAAAAGAAAGGCTTCGTGGTTGCTGCCTTTATGGTGGGTATCGACGACGAAATTTTCGTTATTAACAGCGGCGGAATTGTGATTCGCACACCAGTGCGCGAAATCTCGTCACAAGGCCGTGATGCCACCGGTGTACGCGTCATGAATCTCACCGATGGACAAACCGTTGCCTCAGTGGCGCCGGTACTTGGCACCGACGAAGAATAAACACCCGCTTAACTTCGCAGTTTCGACTGCCGTCATTCCTTCGTTCCGTAGTGGAGAACGACAATGTCGGCTGTTCGAAAACGCGCCTTCGTTCCGTGGCGGCAAAACGAATCGGGGCAGGTTGTACCGCTTTTCATCATCATTGTTTTTGTCGGCATTGTGACGATTTTCTTGCTGGGCAAACTTGGACAACAAGCCGCTGAGCGCGCGTCGGCGCAAACAGCCGCTGATGCTGCCGCGCTTGCGGGCGTGGCGGCCGGGGAAGATGCGGCCGGTGAAACGGCCAAAAACAACGGGGGAACCCTTCTTTCCTATGTTCATGTTGGTCAAAAAGTAGAAGTCGTCGTGCGTGTCGGTCATGCGAAGGCCACCGCAAGGGCCGAGGCCCATTGGTAGGGGTGTGCTCAGCCATTGCGGCAACGTGCCTACACTTCTTTGGTGGCCAAACGAAAAGCGCAGAGCGCTCAGCCGGTGAAGCAAAGCGCGCCGTCC
>CAYOHV010000121.1:0-5130 GCA_964403825.1 uncultured Bifidobacterium sp.
TTGAACTTTTACTAAATGAAATTATGCAAGTTGATGGTGTCGACATCGAAAGCATCCGACCCGGTGAGCCAGTTTCATTTGACCCGCGTGTTGATGCATTGGAGACCGCCGCAGACTTAGTGGGTGCGGCCACGTTGGAACAAGCCGTCACTGATCTCTGTAGCCATTCGACTCGTTTAGCGCGTGCAGCCTGGTGTGTTGTTTTGCGTGAAGAGGGCGCGGAATTGGTGGCGCAACTCGGTGATATTCCAAATTTGGAATGGCTCGCCGCATTCGTGGCTGGAGCCAAAGTTGCGGCTCAATCAACGGGTGATGCCGGTGCATCTCCTGATGTTGCCTACGCCGCATTGCCGAACGCGCAAATGTCGCTGGTTATGGGGCGACAAGGGGAGTCGTTTCACAGTCGCGAACGTCAACAAGTTTCGGCCTTGGCGAAAATTGTTGATTTACGTTTTGCGCGTTAGTCGTTCTGCGTCCATTGCATTGAGCGGTCAATGGCGCGTCGCCATTGTGTTGTGAGTTGATCGAGCAGTGCGCGCCGCATCTCATCGGTTGTGGGTGTGAACTCTTTTTCAAATTGCCAGTTTTCTTCAATTTGTTTTTGTGATGTCCAGACGCCTTCGGCCAAACCAGCCAAGTAGGCCGCGCCGAGGGCAGTGGTTTCGGCCACTGATGATTTACGTACTTGAACACCCAGCAAATCGGCTTGTAATTGCAGAATCAGATCTGATGCACCACCGCCATCGGCCCGCAACGATGTCAAAGGTAAATGCGACGCCGCACTCATGGCGCCGATGGCGTCCGCAGTTTGTAAGGCAATGGATTCCAATGTGGCGCGCGCAAGATGAGCGCGAGTGGTGCCGCGCGTGATTCCCAAAATCGTTCCGCGCGCATAGGGATCCCACCATGGACTACCTAAACCGGTGAACGCCGGAACGATGACAACGCCATCGCTCGATTCAACGGTGGCGGCAAGTTCGTTTATTTGGGCTGAGGTCTCAATAATTTCCAAACCATCGCGAAGCCATTGCACGGCTGCACCGGTAACAAAAATTGCCCCTTCATAGGCATAAGTCGTTTCGATGCCGCCATCTTTTGTTAACGACCACGCAACGGTGGTGAGTAATCCGTCAACAGGCTGCGGACAAACAGTGCCCGTTGTAAGGAGCGCGAAACTTCCCGTGCCGTAGGTGTTCTTCGCCATGCCAGGTGCAAAGCACGCTTGACCGAAAAGCGATGCTTGTTGATCGCCTGCAATTCCGGAAATTGGAATACCAGCACCGAGCGGGCAGGTGCTTGACGTTGTCCCAACTCGGCCCGATGAAGGAACAATGCGCGGCAAAACATGTTTCGGAATGGAAAACATCGCGCAAAGTTCATCGGACCATTCACCGGTACGGATATCGCACAACATGGTGCGACTGGCATTGGTGGTGTCGGTGACGTGAACGGCGCCGTCGGAATTATCTTTCGATAAATTCCAAACAATCCATGAGTCGATCGTGCCGACCGCAACATTTTCTGAAGGCGCGAGGTCGGTATGCGAAAAAATCCATTCCAATTTTGAGCCAGAAAAATATGGATCAAGTACAAGTCCGGAAATTTTCCGAACATTAGAAAGTTCGCTTTCAAGTTGTTCGCAACGTTCAGCCGTACGCCGGTCTTGCCACACAATGGCGCGGTGGAGCGGTGAATGAGTTGTGCGATCCCAAACAACAACTGTTTCGCGTTGCACCGTGATGCCAAGAGCGGTGAAGTTGGTATCGGGAAGTTGTTGTTTCAATGCGCTCATTACCGATAGCAGCGCGTCCCAAATCTCGGTGGCGTCATGTTCTACCCAGCCTGGCTGGGGGAAATATTGCGGGAATTCTTGGTAGGCCGAGCCGAGCGGTTTTCCGTTGGCCGAAAAGGCAATGGCGCGTACACCAGTCGTTCCTGCATCAAGGGCTACCACTGCATCCATCGGTTGGATTCCCACTTTCTGCGAAATGCAGGCAGACTTCGCCTATGGCTATTGATTTCAGTTTGTCACCGGAACTCGAAGAAATTCGTTCTCAAGTCCGCTCCTTCATTTCTGAAGTGGTGGCACCGGAAGAAAAGCGTCTTGAAGCGGAGAAAATAGCGGAGACCGATCGACGCGCCTATGTCATGGCCTTGGGCGGATTACGACAAAAAGCGAAAGAGCGCGGTCTTTGGCTTCCGCATATGCCGGTTGAGTGGGGCGGCATGGGGTTAGGTCATGTGCAATTAGCAATGGTGCAGGCAGAGGCGGCTCGCACTCGTTTAGGTCCGTGGGTGTTGAATTGTCAGGCGCCCGATGAAGGCAATATGCACACGCTTTTGCATTGGGGAACTGACGAACAAAAGGAAAAGTATTTACGTCCACTCACTGAAGGAAAGTTGTGGTCGTGTTTTGCCATGACCGAACCAGAAGTTGCTGGTTCTGATCCCACACTTATTCGCACGCATGCAATTGCTGACGGCGAGGAATGGGTGATCAATGGGCATAAGTGGTTTATCTCCAATGCGCATCGCGCCAATTTCGCCATTTTGATTGCGCGCACCGAAGACGACCCCGATCTTCCGCAGGCCGCCAATACGGCCTTCATTGTTGATATTCCTTCCGAGGGTTGGACCGAAGTTCGCCAAATCGAAACCATGCATGGTTCAACCGGACATAGCGAAATTCTTATAGAAGATCTGCGCGTGTCCGATAAAAACATGTTGGGCGGACGAGGCCAAGGACATCGGCTCGGTCAATATCGTCTGGGGCCGGCCCGCTTAGCGCATTGCATGCGTTGGATTGCGCAAGCGGAAATTGCGCTCGACATGATGGTGGCGCGATCGCTTGATCGTTATTCGCATGGTTCGATCTTGGCGGAGAAGCAAGGTATTCAATGGCTAATTGCCGATAGCGCCATGGAGCTCTACCAATGCAAATTGATGGTGTTGCATGCGGCGTACAAGATTGATCGCGGCGAGGACTTCACCGCCGAAGTTTCAATGGCAAAACATTTCGTTGCTAATTCGCTGAATCGCATTATCGATAGATCAATCCAAGTGCATGGTGCACTTGGATATTCCACTGATACGCCGTTGGCGCATATGTATCAACAAGCGCGTTGGGCGCGTTTTGCTGATGGCGCTGATGAAATTCATCAAATGCGTATTGCGCAGCGGACGATTGCCGCATGGCGTGATCACGGCTCAGTTCGTGCCGCCATTGGTGATTTACCGATTTAGGTTTCGGCGTTTTCGTCTTCTTCGGTAAGCGGCGGTTCAACAATCGGCAGTTCAACGACAAACCGAGCACCGGGTTGACCATCGCGTCGTTCTTCCACCCATACTTTTCCGCCGTGGAGTCGAATATGTTCGTCGACGAGGGCAAGACCGAGGCCGACACCGGAATCACCCGAGCGGTTACCGCCTTCGCGTCCACGGGAGAAGCGATCGAAAATAATGTCGCGCTCCTCTTCTGAGACCCCATCGCCTGAGTCTTCGACACCGATCTGGACCATGTCGTCAACGCAGTCGATGGTTACTTCGGTGGCGCCGCCGGCGTACTTTTGTGCATTGTCCAAAAGGTTGGCCATAACACGTGCGAAACGACGTTTATCCACTCGGATAACGACGTCAGTGACATCGGGATCGTAAGTAACCGGAAGTTTGCCACCGCCCAGAATGCCAACGGCTTGCATTACAACTTCTACCGCCGTTACATCTTCGCGGTGCAGAGTGATGGCGCCGACGTCGAAACGGGAGATTTCTAAAAGGTCGTCGACCAATTGCTGAAGACGGTCAACATCGGCTGCCAACAGATGCAGCGCCGTCTGGGCGCGTTCGGTCATTTCGTCTTTGGAGTTTTCTAAAACTTCAATCGAGGCCGCCAACGTCATAAGTGGCGAACGCAATTCATGTGATACTTCCGAAGCAAAACGCGCGTCACGTTCGATGCGATCTTCAAGCGCTTGGGCCATTTCGTTAAATGGTCCGGCAATAACGTCGAGATCGCGGTCGCGTCCAATAGGAAGGCGCGTATCAAGTCGACCACCAGCAATTGATTCGGCGGCGTTACCAACATCTTGTAAAGGTGCGAATACGCGACGCGTTGCCCAATAGCCGACAATGGCACCGGCAACGGTGGTGAGTGCCGCGGCACCAAGAAGTGAAAGCGTCAGACTGCGTAATGTTTCTTCGATGTCTTGTAACGATGTTGCGGTGTAGAGCTGTCCGTTCAATTGTTCAAGGGGTACACCAACGATGACCGAACGTTGGCCGTCGACTTCACCAAATTCGTGAGCGACTGTCCCGCTGCTGGCATTCGTCGATACCGACTGCGGAATTTCCGTGGAGTTAAACGTTGATCGGGGAGCGGAATACCACTGATCGTTATAACGAAGAAGAATTTCAGTGCTTTCGTTGCGAGAAATCGCCTGCAACGCTGACTGCACACCTTCGGGGGAAGTGGAACTTGAAAGCAAGCCGGTGATTCGAGCCGCATCGAGTTCGGCCTGGTCGATCGAGGTTTGTTCTCTTTGGCTGTAAAGGTTTTGGCGGGTCAGACCGAAGGTGATGATTGACAACACGATGCTGAGAAGAGCGGTGCCCAACGTGAGAGTGAGGATGAGCCGACGTCGCAATCCGAAACGACGTCGAACAGGCGCAATGATTCGAGTTCGTCGCCGCGGGCGAGTACGCGCTGAAATTGGATTTGTCACTGTTGCAACTTGTAACCCATGCCTCGCACCGTAATGACGTGGCGAGGATTAGCCGGATCAGATTCGATTTTTGTGCGCAGGCGTCGGATATGTACGTCGACTAAGCGTCCGTCACCGAAGTAGCCATAACCCCAGATCTTTTCCAAAAGTTCCTCACGGCTCAGAACTCGACCGGCGGGTGAAGCCAATTCAATCAATAAGCGGAACTCTGTTTTGGTGAGGTGAGTTTCGCGACCGTCGCGTAATACGACACCTTCTTCAGGAATGATTTCCAAGTCGCCAAAAGAAAGATGCGTCGACGCAATTTCATGAGTGCGGGCGCGGCGCAGAAGGGCGCGAATTCGGGCGGAGAGTTCTTTCGGCGCGAATGGTTTTGTAAGGTAATCATCGGCGCCCGCCTCAAGACCGGCCA
>CAYOHV010000122.1:0-5089 GCA_964403825.1 uncultured Bifidobacterium sp.
AGGTCATTTTGGGTTCCCGCTCATTGGAACGATCACAACATGTTGTTGATGAAATCGCGGCGAAGTGGAAAGACCGTCCGCTTTCTATTACGGCTGCCGACAATGAAGGCGCGGCCGAGGGCGATTTAATCGTCGTGGCCACACCTTGGGATGCGGCGTGGACAACCGCCAAATCAGTTGGCGCCGCGCTTAACGGCAAGGTTGTTTTATGTATGGCCAATGCGCTGATTCGTGTCGGTCATGAATTCCAACCATTAGTTCCGCCCCGTGGTTCGGTGGCGGCCAGTGTGCAGGCTGCGGTTCCCGGCTCTTATGTCGTGGCTTCGTTGCACCACGTGCCGGCGAAAGAATTGGCCGACTTAGATCACCCCATCGAAAGTGATGTGTTGGTGTGTTCCGATCACGCCTTTGCGAAACGCACATGCATGGATCTATTAAGTGAAATTCCTGGCATGCGCGCTTTAGACGCGGGCGACCTCACACAAGCAGCTCCGATCGAAGCATTTACGGCGGTTCTTTTAGAACTCAATCTTCGTTACAAAACTCGAGTCGCAGTGAAATTCACGGGCATCGATCCGCAAAAGGCAAAGTAACAATGGCAATGCAGTTGTATGACACCGCGCGTCGCGAAATAGTTCCGTTCGAGCCCGGTCCCAAAGTGCTGATGTACACCTGCGGAATTACGCCTTATGACGCCACGCATTTAGGTCATGCGGCCACGTATGTCACTTACGATGTTTTGCAACGGCGCTTACGCGATTTAGGCCATGAAACGTTATGCGTGCGTAATGTCACCGATGTTGATGACGATATGTTGCGCAAAGCCCGCGAACTTGGTGTGCACTATCTCGATCTAGCGGCTGCCGAAATGGCGCGTTTCGATTCCGATATGGAAGCACTCAATGTCATTGAATGTTTCAGCGAGCCACGCGCCACTTCCGCCATTGCTGATATCCGCGGATTTATTGGCATGGTTCTCGACCGTGGCCACGCTTATCAAAGTGGCGGCGCGGTGTATTTCGACATCACCACCTTCGAACGCTTTGGACAGATCAGTCATTACAGCCAAGACGAAATGTTGGAATTGGCTCGCCAGCACGGCGGCAATCCTGATGATCCGCATAAGCGACATCCGCTGGATTTTGTTTTATGGCAACCGTCGGCTCCCGATGAACCGAGTTGGGAATCACTTTGGGGTCCGGGTCGACCGGGTTGGCATATTGAATGTTCCGCCCTGGCGTTGCGCGAACTGGGAACCACCATTGATCTGCATGGTGGTGGTTCGGATTTAATTTTCCCCCATCACGAATGTGAAGCGGCGCAATCAGAAGCAGCGACTGGTCAACCATTTGTTCGCCATTGGATGCATCAAGCAATGGTGCGCATGGATGGCGAAAAGATGTCGAAGTCTTTAGGCAATCTCGTTTTCATTAGTGAATTACGCAAAGAATGGGATGTGCGTGCGATTCGTCTCGGCATCGTTGCACATCACTATCGAGATTCATGGGAATGGAACGACGCAATCATGCCAACGGCAGCCGCGCGTCTAACTGCGTGGCTGGGCACGGTTGATCAACCCGAATCGTCGACAACACTCGACGAAGTGCGCCGTTGTTTAGATAGCGATCTCGATACGCCGGCTGCGGTGGCGGCCATTGATGCCGCCGTTGCTCGCAATGAAGGCGTTGTGACGGCTGCGGCCTTACTCGGCGTGTTTTTAGTGGGCGAACCGCAGCGTTAAAAACGATTCCGAGGGTGGAATTGCAGCGAGTAGATTTGCCCTTATGTCAACGGTAACGATCTCCCTGCCCGACGGTTCAACGCGCCAAGTTGAGCCGGGCACAACCGTGGGGGATTTGGCCGCACAAATTGGATCCCGTTTGGCCAAAGCCGCCGTGATCGGCGTGGTGAATGGCGTTGAGCGTGATTTGGTGTGGGAACTTTCCGACGGTGATTCCGTTGCCATCGTCACCGAAACCGATGAACGCGGTCTTTACACCATTCGTCATTCAACTGCGCATGTGTTGGCTCAGGCAGTGCTCGATCTGTACCCCGGCGCCACTTTCGCTATTGGCCCTCCGGTCGAAAACGGTTTCTATTACGACTTCGAACTTCCCAATGGAGGAACGTTCACTCCCGAAGAGTTAGAGAAGATCGATGCGCGTATGCGCGAGATCATCAAGGAAAAACAGCCGTTCATTCGCGATGAAATTCCCGAACCGGCGGCGTTGGAACTTTTCCGTGATCACAAATACAAATGCGAAATCATTCGCGGTGCCGCCGAAGATCCGATGTCGGCCACCGAAACTGGCTTAGTGCGCACGTACGAAAATCCTCCTCGCTTTATTGATTTATGTCGCGGCCCTCATGTGCCGCATACCGGTCGCTTAGGACATTTCAAATTGATGCGCGTCGCCGGCGCCTATTGGCGTGGTGATGAAAAGAATCCGATGCTGCAACGTATTTATGGAACAGCGTGGGCAAGCAAAAAAGATTTAGAAGAGTATTTGCATCGCTTAGAAGAAGCGGAAAAGCGCGACCATCGCAAACTTGCCACCGAACTTGATCTTTTAAGTTTCCCCAGCGAAATTGGCGGCGGCTTAGCCATCTGGCATCCGAAGGGCGCCATTGTGCGCAAGTTGATGGAGGACTATTCCCGCGATCGTCACGAATCAGGTGGCTATCAATTCGTGGTTACTCCGCATCTCGCGAATGGCCAACTGTTCGAAACCTCGGGCCATCTTTCGTTTTATAAAGACGGCATGTATCCGCCTATGGAAATGGACAACGGGGTGTATTACCCCAAGCCCATGAATTGCCCGATGCATTGTTTGATTTATCGCAGTCGTCTTCGTTCATATCGCGAACTGCCGTTGCGGCTTTTCGAATTAGGCACGGTGTATCGCTATGAACGCGCCGGAACGTTGCATGGATTAATGCGGATTCGTGGTTTCACCCAAGACGACAGCCATATTTTCTGCACTGAAGAACAACTCGCCGATGAAATCGCTTCGCTTTTAGATTTTGTGATGAGCGTGTTGCGTGCATTTGGTTTCACCGAATTCACCGCCAACCTTTCGACGAAAGATCCCGAAAAATACGTAGGCACCGATGAGATCTGGGAGAAGTCAACCAGCGCTTTGCAATCGGCGTTAGAGAAATACGGACTCGAGTATTCAATTAAAGAAGGCGACGCCGCCTTTTATGGTCCCAAGATTGATATCGACGTGCGCGATGCGATCGGTCGTGTGTGGCAATTAAGCACCATCCAATTGGATTTCAATAACCCCGCCCGTTTCGATCTCGAATATGTCGCCCCCGATGGTTCACGTAAACAACCGATCATGTTGCATCGTGCACTTTTCGGATCGATTGAACGTTTCTTCGGTGTGTTGATTGAGCATTACGCCGGCGCGTTCCCTGCTTGGCTGGCTCCGTTACAAGTGCGGATCTTGCCGGTTCGTGATGATCACGACGCCCATGCCCGACTTTTAGTCGCCAGTTTGCGAGCCCGTGGTTTCCGCGCTGATTGTGTTGAAGCCTCCGAACCGCTCGGCGGTCGCATTCGTCATGCCAAGTTGGAAAAAATTCCGTACGTATTAGTTATCGGTGATGACGATGTTGCTCATTCCACGGTCGGGGTAAACCCGCGCGGGGGAGAAGTAGAGCGCAATGTTTCGTTCGAAGCATTTGTTGAACGCCTCGCCGGTGATGTGGCGGCGCGTCGATGACATCGCCGCTGGACCAACTTTGGGCAGGTTGGCGGTCGTCGTATATCGGCAAAGTCACTGAACCTGGCGATACATCGTTAGATCCAAACGAACAAGGAACGTTGTTCGAACGCATACTTCGACTTTCCGATGAAGAAGGAATGATCGTTAAACGATCCGAACATTGTTCGGTTTTGTTGAACGCTTATCCCTACACGACCGGTCACTTACTAATTGTTCCGAACCGGGCCGTTGCTGAACTTGAAGATCTCACTAACGACGAATTGATCTCGCTTTCGTATTTAACCCGTGATGCGGTGAAGGCATTACGAAAGGCATATCGCTGTGACGGTGTGAATGTCGGTTACAACTTGGGCCGAGCTGCGGGAGCCGGCGTTCCCAGTCACTTGCATGCACATGTGCTGCCGCGTTGGGATGCCGATAGCAATTTCATGACTTCTGTTGCGAATACGCGTGTGTTACCTGAACCGTTATTGGAGACATGGGAAAAAGTTCGCGCCCACTGGCCTGTGACGTAACTCACATATCAAATTTTCTTGAGTGACCAAAGTCCCAAAATCTTTTTTCTGTTGTCGTTTTTGAATTTTTGCGCTCATTCATTGAATAGCCTTGAACTGTGATGTCGGGACAACGAAAAAGGGCAAATGTGATTACGCGCTCATTGCGCGTGATTGCCCTTTTACTTTTCTCGCTTTTCTTCTTCGCCGCGTGCAGTTCAACGTCATCCTCGGCGCCACCAATCACAATGCCCGATAGTGAAGGCAATGTGCAGGGCTACGCGCCAACACCAGTGCGCACCGTCGGCAAATTGTCATTACCGAATGTCGCAACCGGCGCCAATGGCGCGGCCGCGCCGTTTACCGCTCCACCCGGTGGGTTGTTAGTGGTGTACTTCGGATTCGTTTCTTGTCCCGATGTTTGTCCCGTGTCAATGGGGGATCTGGCGGCTGGCTTAAAAGAAATGGGACCAGCGGCTGACAAAGTTGAAGTGGCGTTTGTGTCAGTTGATATCGAACGCGACACGCCCGAGATGTTGAATCAATATCTCAGTTACTACTTCGGTGACGGGAACTACCGCGCATTGCGCGCAAATGACGCGTATCAACTCAACGGCGTGACCTACGAGTTTGGTGCGCAGTGGAATGTGGAAGCGCACGAACCTGGCGATCGCACTTATGTGGTGTCGCATACCGGCGTCACGTTTGTGGTGAATGACAAAGGGCAATTGGTGTGGGCATATCCCTGGGGAACTTCAGGACCTGATATCGCCGCCACGTTGAACGAACTGTTGGCGAAGCAGCAGTCGTAGAACGCAAAAGATCGAAAAATAAGGAGAAACAAATGAAAGAAACCACCAT
>CAYOHV010000123.1:0-5062 GCA_964403825.1 uncultured Bifidobacterium sp.
CGTGAAATCGTTACAAAAGCAAACCGTCGATTTGCACGCTGTGGTTGAGCATGTGTTTGAACAGTTGCAACCAATGGCCGACGAACGTTCGATTGCTTTGTTGCATCGTAAAGGTTCACCGGAAGTTTCTGTCACTGGTGATTTCCGGCAGTTAGTTTCCGCAATTTCGAATTTGGTTGATAATGCCATCAAATGTTCCGAAGATGGGTCTACGGTCGAAGTGATGGTGCGCTGCCATGACAATCGGCCAGAAGTTTTGGTCACCGATTCTGGTATCGGAATTCCTAGTAAAGATTTAGATCGCATCTTTGAACGCTTTTATCGGGTTGACCATGCACGTAGTCGAGAAACGGGTGGCAACGGTTTAGGTCTGTCGATTGTTCGTCATATCGCCTATAACCATGACGCTGATGTTCTTGTTGATTCTCGTTTAGGTGAAGGCTCTACATTTACATTGACGTTTCTGTCGTCAGTAGCGGAAGAACAAAAAAGTCCGTTGCCCGGATCTGAATTATGAGTGCCAACGTCATTCCCAAAATCTTGATTGTCGAAGATGAGGATTCCTTTATTGAGGGGCTCACCATCGGCTTAACCCGTGAGGGTTTCACTGTTGAAGTGGCGCGCGATGGCGTGGAAGCTTTAGAAAAGTTTGAGCAAACTCAACCTGATCTCGTTTTATTAGACGTGATGTTGCCAAAACTTTCGGGCATTGATGTTTGTCGTCAACTACGAACGTTTTCTGATGTGCCCATCATTATGGTGACGGCGAAGGCATCGGAGATTGACACGGTTGTTGGTTTAGAAGTTGGAGCCGATGACTATGTGGCAAAGCCATATCGTTTGCGTGAATTAGTGGCGCGTATTCGTGCCGCACTGCGCCGTCGGCGCGCCGAGAACGATATTGAAGATGATTTCACCGGTGACGCGATAACCATTGGCGATATTTCGGTTGATCAACAGCGACATGAAGTCACCGTCAGTGGTGAATTGGTTCGCATGCCGCTGAAAGAGTTTGAATTATTAGCTCTCCTAATGGAAAACGCCGGCAAAGTTCTTACGCGCGAAATTCTCATCGATCGCGTTTGGGGCAGCGATTATGTCGGCGATACCAAAACACTCGATGTCCATATAAAACGCTTGCGGGCAAAAGTAGAAACTGATCCCACTGCACCGCGCAAGATCGTGACGATTCGAGGATTGGGCTACAAATTTGACGTCCCGCGGCGTTAATCCCTTTGTCACCGGCGCCCCGTAGCATGGATCGGGTGCCAACCTCTCCGCCCCTCACCTCCGGCGCTACCCGCGATCCTCGTCGACCGTGGGCGGCTTCGCCGTTTACCAGGTTGGCGCGCACGCACGCGGCTTCAGTCTCGGGCGATGCATTGTTTGCAATTGGTCTGGCGGGCTCGGTTTTCTTCTCGCTCGATTTCACCCAAGCGCGCTGGCGAGTTGCGCTTTATCTTGTGCTCACCATTGCGCCGTTTGCGGTGGCTGCACCCGTTATCGGCCCGTTAATTGATCGCATTAAAGGTGGCCGTCGGTGGATCATCGTCGGATCTTTAGCGGCAAGGGCCGTGTTGGCATATTTAGTTGTTCAACATATGAACACGTTGTGGTTCTATCCCGAAGCTTTCGGCATGTTGATTATGCAAAAGGTGTATTCAATTTCGAAAAGCGCGGTCGTGCCCGGATGTGTGCATAGTGATGAAGAGTTAGTTCTGGCTAACTCCAAACTCACGCAACTTTCGGCCGTAGCCGTTGTTATCGCGGCAATACCCGGTGGCATTTTTTACAAAATTGGTGGAGGCGAGGCCACTGTTGCTTTAGGTTTCGTCGTTTTTCTTTTTGGCACGGTCTTGGCCTTCAAGTTGCCGCCAACCCGCGTGGCCATAACACCCGAAGATGAAACCGAACGAGAAGAATTACGCAGTGCCGGCATTATGTTGGCGTCATCGGCGATGGGTCTTATTCGCGGCATCGTTGGTTTCTTGTCGTTCATGTTGGCGTTCGATTTCAAAAACGATGGCGCGCCTTTATGGCAGTTAGGTGTTGTTGCGGCGACGGCGCAAATTGGTTTCTTCATCGGTGCAGTAGCGGCACCGTGGTTACGGAAACGTTTAGTTGAAGAGCGCATCCTGATGGGCAGCCTCGTCATCATGGTGCTGGGAGGTATCGCTACGGCCTTACTTGGCGGACTGTTCGGTGCGGCGTTGCTTTCTGCGTTAGTGGGCGCCATGAGTAGCGCGGCAAAACAATCCTTCGATTCGATTGTGCAACGTGATGCTCCCGATGCAAACCGTGGTCGCTCCTTTGCGAAATTTGAAACACGTTTCCAATTGATCTGGGTTATCGGCGCGCTAATTCCGGTGGTTATTCCTATTCCGGCCGCACCGGGCTTTGCTCTCATTGCGACCGTGGCGTTGGTGGCTTTCGCTTCGTATTTCGTTGGTCTTCGCAATTTGGCCCGCGGCAAATTGCCGGCCCGCCGTCGTCTCTTTCCCCGACGACGAGTGGCCGTGGTTATTGATGAACGTCATCCGGCAATAGCGGTGCATCGCTCGGCGGCCGACCTTGGCTTTTCGCCTGATCCGAGCATTTTCGCTCGTTCAATTCCTCATGATCCGGTCGATAAAGACGGTGTTGTACGCCATGATGCCGCTCGTCGTTGGATGCGCCTCGATGCCAAAGTCACTTCCGTTTTCGATGAACAAAACGACGACGATACCGATATTGAAAATGGGCGACCGCCACGGCCTCTTCCGCAAGCACAACCAGAACATCGACGTCGCGGTCGAATATTTGATCCTGAAGCTTGGGATGACGATCTTTAAAACGCCGAAACGTTTAATTAAATTCCAAACGAGCAAGCCACAAGCCGGGTGCATCAACTTCGGCCGGTGTGGGCAGCGTCATATCTGATTCAAAAAGTCGAATGAGTGCATCGTTGCCGGCCCGTTCGACAACACCTTGCACAAAAGATGTGCCGCGATCGTAAGCATCTTGGGTGAGTTCAAGGCCAAAGAGTTTTTCAACGAAACGATCGGAAGAGTCGGCTTCGACGCGACGACGACGGACCGCTTCAGCAATCATGGAACCGTTGGTGAGCAGTTGAGCAGAAATATGATCAACGATGTGATCGACATAACCAACGATTGCACAGGTAATCGCTTCAAAGCGAGGTAACAAAGCCCGTTGGGTGTCACTTTGTATTGCGCCCAAAATCATTTCCGGATCAGAAAAAAGTGAATCCAAATTGGTGAGTTGATCGGGATCGGAAAAGTCAAGACCCGCGAGTCGACCATCAAGATCGTCCGATGAAGTTTCAAAAGAGGAAACGTACGTTGTCATGAGATCGTTGATTGCATCGCGAACTGAAGGCGAACGAAAAACCGTATGCGTGGTGATCTCTTGTAAGCACACCCACATGCGCAGATCATCGGTGGGCAATGACCATTCGGAAGCAAACTCATCAACGTTCGCGCTCACCACCATGACATCGTCTTTACGGGCGCGGGGGATGGGAAGATCGTATTGACCAAATGCGCGGCGCGAAAGATGTCCGACCATTGAACCGGCAGTCATACCGATCATCATCGGTCCCACCATTTTCATAATTGGCGCTAAAAACGCCATTGGATCGTTGGGTGAAATTTCCATTTCGGCCGGCTGTAATGAACTGGCCAAATGTTCGAAAAGTGGTTTCCACGTTTCCAATGTGGTGACGGCCCATTGAGTACGCGTCACAGGTAAAAGTGAAATTCCAGATCCAGAATGTGATGTTGGTAAACCAGTTGCGGCACCGACATGTAATTCAGCAATATGCGCCAGTTGTTCAAAAGATTGTCGGGCTAATGGATCGACATTGGCTTCTGACTTTCCATCGGTCGCCACTGAAATTGCTAATTGACGCGCCGCGTCCCAACCGAGTGAATCTTGTCCCGCCATCATGCGCGCTAAATCGCCAAAGATCGGCATTCCAGCAAACGGGTTCTTTTCGGGCTCGTCACCGGAATTAGCAAAAGGGTCAGGGGGCATACTCACGCTTTCAGGCTAGGCCGGAAATGTTGGTGGCGGTCCCGCGCTCGGCGTGGGTGGCCTCAACGCGACAGAATGACCACATGGGTGAGATCGTGGTGATCACGGGTGCGGAATTGCCGCTGGGTCGGCGATTAGTGCGCGCCGCTCTCACCGCCGATGGAATTGATCGAGTGGTTGCGGTTGGTTCACGGCCCGATCCACGCGGGCTAACGGCCCAGTTAGAGACAAACGCCGAATTGGTGGTGGCCCCATTCAAATTGGATGACTCCCGTCTAGTTCCGTATCTGCATGACGCCACCAAAGTGGTGTTGGCTGGAGCACGTTCGGGTTTGGATATTGATGGAACCGGGGGATCGGATATCGATCTCGGCGCCACTCGATTGTTTCTTTCATCTCTTACCTCGGTGGCCCGAGTCGCCCAACTCGTCGTAATTTCCTCGGCTCTTGTTTATGGAGTGCGCGCCACTAATCCCGTTCCTTTACGAGAAACCGATCCGGTGCGACCCGATCCAGAAATTCAGGGTGCTGTTGAACGTGCCGAGTTAGAACGAATTTGTCGAAATTGGGCTAGTGGTCACGGCGCGCATTGCGCCATTATGCGCCCCACGGTTGTTGTTGGCCCGGAGAATGGAAAGTGGTTAGCGCGCTCGCCGTGGTCAACAACCGGTTTACAAACCAGTGATGAACATACGCCCGTGCAGTTTGTTCATATCGATGATGTGGTTTCGGCAACATTGATGGCCTGTCAATCACGTGTTGATGGCGCATTGAACGTTGCACCCGATGGTTGGATCACTGTTAAACAAGTACGGGATTTAAAAGGTCCGACGGCGCGTGTGCGACTTGCTCGTCCATTCGCTCATCTCATTGCGCGCCTTGGTGAACGTTTTGGTTTTGCATTCGGTCATCCCGACACCGTGGTAGCAACATCTGAATCTTGGGTTGTTGCCAATGAAAAATTACAAGCCTTAGGTTGGCAAGCCGAGTACACCCATGAAGAGGCGTACGTTGAATCCGATCGTGG
>CAYOHV010000124.1:0-276 GCA_964403825.1 uncultured Bifidobacterium sp.
CGATGCACTTTGGTTGTTATTTGCGGGACGAATTTTGGATGGTATTTCCGGCGCGTCCGTTTCCGTTTCGCAAGCGGCGGTGGCCGATTTAGCCGCGCCCAAAGATCGCGCTCGCTATATGGGCTTATTAGGTGCGGCCTTTGGAATTGGTTTTGTCGCCGGACCGATGGTCGGTGCGCTTGGCGCTCTTGGTGGACCGCATGTTCCGTTTTATATTGCCGCCGCGTTGGCATTTGTAAATGGTGTGGTGGCGATCTTCCGACTTCCGGAAACTGC
>CAYOHV010000124.1:286-5001 GCA_964403825.1 uncultured Bifidobacterium sp.
ACATCCCAAAGCGCGACCAGAAGTGGTGGCGGCGCGTTTACGTGAACAACAAGCGGCTGAAGATGGTGATGCCATGACCGCTATGCCGACATTGGATGGTCCTGGACTTGCCGAACCTGCGCATTTTGATCGCGCCGTAATGGATGAACCAACCAGTGATATTCGTACGCGAATTTTCAGGTTTATTTTTGTTTCCTTTGTGGCCGTTGTTGCCTTTAGCGGATTCGAATCAACGTTTTCGTTGTTGACGAAAGAGCGATTTGAATTAGAACTAGCGGCAACCGCATTGTTGTTCGGCGGCATCGGCATTCTCTTAGTTGCCGTGCAGGGCGGATTAGTGGGACCACTAACAAACCGTTTGCGCGAATACCGCACAACTCGTTCTGGATTGGTGGCGAACTGCGTGGGCTTACTTGTGTTGTCAGTAAGTTTCGGCTGGGTTGGTTTGATCCTGGCGCTTGTCATCCTCACCGTTGGTCAAGGTCTGCTTACGCCCACATTGTCTTCAACCATTGCCGGGTTAGCCGGCAACAGCACCGGTTCATGGTTAGGTTGGCAACAAGCCGCCGGTGGTCTCGGTCGAGTGGTGGGGCCACTTATTGCGGGAGCGCTCTTTCAGTGGGCCGGAGCATCATGGCCCTATGTTGTGGGCTCGGTATTGGCTTTGGCGGCGCTGGCCTTACTGCCCCGATCCCATGGAGCGAAAGAGACGAAAGGCTCGACTTCGCACTAGTGGTTACCCAAGAGTAACTTGTTGTCGTTCGGCGTACGACAAAGGACTCTGCAATGACCGATTTCAGCCTCGACCTCAATGAAGATCAACTCACTGTTCAAAAGTGGGTGCATGACTTTGCTGCAGAAGTAGTGCGACCTGCAGCTGAAGAATGGGATGAGCGCGAAGAATTTCCGTGGCCCATCGTTCAACAAGCCGCCGAAATCGGTTTGTACGGATGGGAATTCATGGCCACGAACATGGCCGACCCCACTGGTCTTTCAATTGTTATTGCGCTCGAAGAATTGTTCTGGGGCGACGCTGGTATTGGTCTTTCTATTTTCGGTTCGGGTCTTGCCGCCGCTGGCATTACGGGTAACGGAACGCCGGAACAAGTTATGGAATGGGTTCCGCAGTGTTATGGCACTCCCGACAAAGTGCAGTTGGGCGCATTCTGTGTAAGTGAACCGGATGCTGGTTCTGACGTTTCTTCTTTGCGTACACGCGCCGTTTACGACGAGAAAACCGATGAATGGGTTCTTAATGGAACCAAAGCATGGATCACCAACGGTGGCATTGCCGATGTGCACGTTGTTGTCGCTGCCGTTGATCCCGAACTTAAAGGTCGTGGTCAAGCGTCATTTATCGTCCCGCCCGGCACCAAGGGTTTGTCAATGGGGCAGAAGTACAAAAAGCACGGAATTAAGGCATCGCATACATCGGAAGTTGTGCTTGATGATGTGCGCGTTCCCGGTCGTTGTTTATTAGGTGGAAAAGAAAAACTCGACGAAAAATTGGCTCGTGCGCGTGAAGCCGGACGCACCGGACAAAAGCAACCGGCCATGGCAACTTTCGAAGCAACACGTCCTGCAGTTGGCGCACAAGCTCTTGGTGTTGCTCGCGCCGCTTATGAGTACGCACTCGAATACGCCAAAGAGCGTGTTGCGTTCGGTAAGCCGATCATCATGAACCAAGCGATTGCATTCAAATTGGCCGACATGAAAATGGAAATCGATGCTGCGCGTTTGTTAGTGCATCGTGCCGCATGGATGGCCGCCAACCGCAAAGAATTCAAAAACGGTGAAGGTTCAATGTCGAAGTTGAAGGCCGGTGAAGTTGCGGTTTGGGTAACTGAACAAGCGATTCAAATTCTTGGTGGTTACGGTTACACGCGCGAGTATCCGGTTGAGCGTTGGCATCGTGACGCAAAGATCTTCACTATTTTTGAAGGCACCAGCGAAATTCAGCGGTTGGTAATTAGCCGCAATATTTCTGGGCTGCGCATCGAATAACTCAGAAATCCATAATATTTTTAACAGTTTCCCGTAGTTTGTTGCCGTGTTTTGGCAACGAAAAGAAACTTCGTTTGCACGAGCGCGGCTTACGGGTCGGTGCGTTGCCGCGCCCATCGTGCTGACGTCGTTCTTGACGTTGCTTTCGCTGTCGCTGGTCTCGTTATGGTCGACCGAGGTGGCGTTGGCACAAACCACCTCAATTCCCGCCGCCGATCCAACGCCGTCAACGACAACACCGCCGGCTCCGGCAACAACGGTGCCGGCCGCCACGGTGCCGCCCGCGCCCACACCCACCGCTCCCGCAACGACACCTCCGCAGCCGGCGCCCTCGGTTCAAGCGGCGCCGGCTCCTTCGGTAGCCGCCCGTCCGACGGTGCCGCGCGCACCCACCACGACACGTCCCTCGGCAACGACGGTGCCTTCAACAACGACATCGTCAACCAGTTCAACCACTACCACTTTGTTGGGAACGAGCAATCAAGGACCTTCGGTAGTGGTTGCGTCCGAGCGAACAACCGGTGTCAGTGCGAATTTGAAGGCCTTAAACAACGGAAATGTTTCGACGATGCAATCGGCGGCACAAAAATTATCGTCGGTATTCAAAATCCTTGCCGTTTTCAGCGCGTTGGTCTCGGCCGGCGGTGTTGCTTTTTTACTTTTGTTGATGCGAGGAACGCGTCAAGAAAACAACGACATGTTGTTTACGCTTCGTCGTTGTACCGCCATCAGCGTTCTTGCCATTTTTGTAAGTTGGGGTGCATTACTTATTCGTCATACTGGGAACGTTTTCGGTTTCCTCTCGCTTTCGGCTTGGGTTGACGAATTGACGACGTCCTATGCAATCGGTTTTTCGTTATTGGCCTTGGGTGGCATGTTGGTGCTTTCCGGCTTTCATGCAGTGCGCACTGTTTCTGCCCACGAATTCGATCCCGTAGCGGCGTTGCTTGGCGATAAGAGTGTGCAAACAGCAATTCATTCCAAAGCGCGTTTATCAGTGGAACATACGCGCGTAGTTTTGGCCGGTGTTGTGCTTTCAATGTTGGGTGCGGCCTTAGCGGTACAAAACAAAGACTCGGAAAACTTTCCCATTGTGATCGCCATTAACACCGTCCACTTAGCGGCGGCCGGTGTTTTAGGCGGCGCACTTTTGTTTTTTGCATTGCTATTTGAACGTCGTCGCAAACTACGCGAGCCCAGCGATTTTCATTATTTGTTTCATCGCTTTGTACCTTTAGGCGAATGGACGTTGGCCATTGCTGGTGGCACTGGGCTGATGCTCGCCGTATTGCGTCTCAGCAATCTCGGTGAAATTTTTGGTGACCGCTTCGGTCAATTGATCATTGCCAAATTGGTGGTGGTTGTGCTTTTCGTGATCTTGGGTCATCACGCACGCAATCTCTTAGCGGAGAAAGATCGGCGCTTACGACAGTCCACGGTTCTTTTGCTGGTTGGCCGCATTATGCGAATTGAACTGGCGTTACTGGCGCTTATTTCGGTGCTTTCGGTGGGCCTCGTGCTCCTTTGGGCGCGCTAGGCCCTCAGTTTTTCCTGCCAGTTAGGTTGCACTCCGGTGGGGGTCGTACGATTGTCCTTTGTCCGGCAAGGTGCCGAGAAGGGGGAGTTCCGTGCCCGAACAGATTCCGATGGTCGAGTATTTAGTGCTCGGCGATAAACCACATCTGGTGGCCAACGAATGCACTCAATGTGGTGCCCGTTTTTTTGATCGACGAAATGCATGCGCCGGTTGCGGCGGCCAATCATTTTCGTCGGTAGATATCGCTACCGAAGGTGTCATCAAGGCGTTCACAATTGTTTCGCCGTTTATGCCAGGAACATCTGCATATGTTCCGGCAGTTATCGACTGCGATGGCACGTCCGTTCGTTGCAACATCATCAATGTTGAACCCAGCCCGGAGAACATCACGCTGGGAATGAAAGTTCGTTTGGCGACCTATTCAATTGGTGCCGACAGTGCAGGAACAGAAGCAATCAACTACGGCTTCGAGCCAGTAACGAAGGGGTAGGAAAATGGCAAGTGATGACATTTGGATTCTTGGCATCGATATGACCAAGTTCGGGAAGCATCCCGATAAAGACGTTGTTGACTTAGCCGCCGAAGCATCGTTAGCCGCATTGGCTGATGGTGGTGTTTCCATGAAGGAAATGGGTGTCTTGGCATCCGGCAACTTAATGGGAGCCGCTGCCGGCGTGGGCCAGCAATTACAAAAGCAGATTGGCCAAACGGGTATTCCTGTTTTCAATGTGGCAAACGCATGTGCCACTGGTGCAACTGCATTGCGTACCGTCATCATGGCGATTCGCGCTGGCGAATGCGATATGGGCTTAGCCGTCGGTGTTGAGAAACTCTCGGGCGCCGGCATGTTGGGCGCAGGTATGGGCGTGGCGGCATCCGATGAATGGACGCGCAGCGGTCGTTATGGAGCGGTTTCAAGTTTCGAAGGAAAACTTGGCACCGACATGATGCCGGGTGTGTTCGCACAGGTCGGTATGGAATACGGCCATAAATACGGCGGTACGAGTTTCGAATTGTTCGCCCGTATTTCGGAAAAGAACCACAAGCATTCAACGCTGAATCCGTTAGCGGCGATTCAAAAAGATATGTCGCTCGAACAAATCATGAATGAGCCGATGATTGCGTATCCAAATACACGCGCAATGTGCTCGGCCAATAGTGATGGTGCAGCCGC
>CAYOHV010000125.1:0-4994 GCA_964403825.1 uncultured Bifidobacterium sp.
CAATCAGCCACCACCAATAACATTTTCCAAGCCGAACAAGGTGAACGCGCTACGGAAATTAATGGCCATCGAATGGCGGCCGCACTAGAACAAATGCTGAGCACGAACTTTGTTGCCAATGGCGGTCAGTTGCATCTCATTGGTCATTCCTTTGGTGCCAATGTGGCGACGACGGCAGCGTTGTCGTTAGCCATTCAACCGAAACAATTAACGCTCTTTGATTCCCCCGAAAATAATTTGGCGCGCTTCGGCGGTGCGGCAAACAACTTGCAATACAAACTCACTCGTTTACCGCTTGGCCGCGGCGCCAATGAAATTTTTGTTGACAATTACATTTCGGAAGTTGGCGTTTCATACGGTGATGATCCCGGCTTGGCCAGTGTGGTGAATACAAAGTTGGCGCCACCAAAGAAGGACAATGGTGGACAACGACATCAGTTCCCAATTCTTTGGTATGCCCAAAGTGCGCAATCGCCCTCTGGGCAAGTGGGGTATCGGTGGTCGCCGATGGCGGGTGGAAATCCGCAAGCGATTGGCGCAAGTTATGAGCAGACCGATCCCACTTTGCCGTTACAACTAGAACAAACATCGCCTCCTCCCGTTACTAACGAGGCGGATTTAGTCGGCTACAGCGCCAATGAATTAGTGATCGTCGGCGAAAGAACGAGCGCAACGACCAATCAAGTTTCGTTAAGTGGAGCCCAAACCACGACGGCGTCAATGCAATTCACATCCACCGATAATTCGCTTTGGCTTACGTTCGACGCGCAGTTGCAAACCTCAACCAACGACTCATTGTTGCTATTTATCGACGGACGCTTGCGCTGGATTGAACAAGGCACGGGCCAAACATCATCCACTGGTGATTTCGTCATCCTTTACGACGTAGCGCCCGGCACTCACACGCTTTCGGCTGTGGTAACGAATGGCAACACCACCGGTGCTGCAGCCGCGGCGACGTCGGCGAGCCTCACGAATTTGCAGATTGTGAACGCAACGGACATCAAACGAAATCCGGAAACGGCAAATTCTCGCAATGTCATCGAACGTTTGATAGTCGCCGTTGGCGTCATTTTGTTGTTAATGCTTCTCACCGTGCTCTTGCGGTTTGGGCAGTTGTTATGGCGCCGTTTTCGCTAACGGATTTTTCCTAAATGCACGACGTACCACTCACCGCGCCACGAAATCATCGAGGTGAGGGGAACGGAAACATTCTTTCCGTCAACGGTGAAATTCATTTTTGAATTCAACACTCGCCAGTACGGTCCCTTGTTGTATTCCTGACCGGGCTTGATCCATTGAGCCGCATCGGGAACGGTGACACCGGTGAATGTTGCCGTTGCGGCATTCGGTCCCAGCATTTTATTTGCTGACGCAATGTCTTCGTCGAACGCCTTTATTAAACGACTATTCCAATCGCTGGTTGGGTTCGAAATGGCCTTTGTTTGTTTGTAGGCCTCTAAAGGAAAGAACGTCGATAGTGCACTTGCGGGATTATTGGTGATGATGGCGTTCGCCAGCACTTTCATTCGATTTTGAAATTGCTCGCTTGTGGTCGAAGGTTTTTGTTCGGTCTGCGGCAAGGTGCCAGGGTCGATAGTGGTGGTTGTTGTTGATGTTGTGGTTGAAGACGTCGATGAAGTTGTCGCCTCTGCATTTTTCGATTCGGCATTTTTGCCGCTCGATGAGCCACAACCGGCGAGGATAAGACTCGTTACCAGCGCGCTAGCGATGAATAGACGGCTGCGAAAGGCGCCGACGTTTTTCCGCCTGAGCAAACGTCGTTGACTATTCATTTTTGTCGATCCTTAGAGACTGTCGGGTGTTGCCGTAGGTGCTGCGAAGACGACAATCGTGCCATTCGTAAGATCGCTTTCGATGGTCATTGTTCCGCCGATTCGATTTGCTCGCTCTTGCATGAGACGGACTCCAAAGCCGGGCTTTTCGTCATAGCCCTTTCCGTTGTCGCGGATAATCGTCGTAAGAACTTCGCCATCAACTTCGAGTTCAATTGATGCTTTAGTAGCGCAAGCGTGACGTTCAATATTTGAAAGTGCTTCGGTGATGATTTGCACGACGATCTCTAATAATCCTCGATCCAACTCATCAACGACAGGATCAATCGCCACATCAATTTCGATACCAGTGCGATTCGCCCATGAAGTTCCAAGTTCTTCGAGAGCAATTACCGCAAGGTAATGATCAAGTTCCGCCGGTCGCAGCGATCCGCAAATTCCTTGCAATGTGCGTAAAGCATTGTCGAGCAAATCACTTATCTGTTCTAATTTCTCGCTAGTGGCCGGCGAGAGGTCGTCGGCGCCAGTTATTCCTTTTAGTTGCATGCTGGCGAACGAAATGGGCTGACTGAGATAGTCGTGCAACTGGGCCGAAATGCGGCGTTGTTCTTCGGAACGAACCGAGTCAAGTTTTGAGGCGAGCGATCGCATTTCATCGAGTCGCTCTAAGAGCTCTGTCGCTCGACCAGTATCAAGATGAGAAATTCCTGCGATTCCGATTATTTCGCCGCGGTCATTAATTATTGGTGCATCGTTGATTTGGATGCTGATGAGGGTTCCATCTTTTCGACGCGCTTCGAATTGCCCGATCCAGTTATTGCCCGCGGCTAATTGATCCATGATGTCTTGGGCGATTTCTTCGTTGACCGGACCAACGGTGATGTCCATGATCGATTTGCCTAGAACTTCTTCGGCCTTCCAGCCAAAGAGTTCTTCGGCATGCAAGTTCCACCGGTTGATAGTGCCATCGAGATCAGTGGTGATCACTGACACGCCCATGGTTCCACCGCGTGCCGCTAACGCTTCTACGACATGTTCCGGCAACTGCATTGGAGGTCGGTCGAGCGATTGTTCCATTGAAAAATCGTAGCAGCGCTCTTTGATCGCATGACTTGCAAAATGCATTCTCTACACTCATTGCTTGTGGGGATCGAAGGAATGGATAAGCGGCTAGCGGGCGACTACGGAGTGGACTCATCGTTTATTCCTGTTGCCAGTGTTGTTGGTGCAGGCGCGTTCGCCGTTTACGGATTTGTTGTACGCCCGGCTCTTAGTTTGATGCTTACTTTGGCGGCGCTTTTGATAGTGCAGGCGTATGTCTTTGTTCGTACGTCCCGTCAGGGAAAGTTTGTGACCTGGCAAAAAATTGTTGACGAACTTGAACTTAAGGGCGACGAGAATGTTCTTGATGCTGGCTGTGGTTTAGGAATGGTTCTTTTCACCATGGCCGTGCAACTTCCTAAAGGTGAGGCTGTTGGAGTTGATGATTGGAAAGAGAGAGATCCAACGGGACAAGCCCGCCAAATCGCCGAAGAGAACGCCAAACTTTTAAAAGTCAGTAAGCGCGTGAAATTCTCAGAAGCATCGTTGTCGCACTTGCCATTTGTCGATGACTCCTTCGATGTCGTGACATCAAATTCGGTCATTCAAGCGCAACCCGATAAATCCCTGCGGGCCGATATCGTGCGCGAACTTTACCGAGTGACAAAACCGGGAGGACGATTGCGTTTTACCGGGATTCACAATACGAATGAATACTCCGCGGTTCTGAAAGAAGAAGGCGCAGTTGATCTCATTCACCGACGACTTGGATTTAATTCATGGTTCGGTAACCCGGCGTATAGCTGGCGATTGGTTTCCGCTACGAAGCCCTTGCCCGTTGAAGATGAAAATTCCGGCGCCGACGTTACGTCGGAGGACGGAGATAGCGGAGAACGTACTCGGTGAGTTGCGAGTTACGACTAAAGCCCATCTTTTCGAGTGTGCGTCGTCGATAGGTCGAAACAGTTTTCGGACTGATGTTCAAATCTTCAGCAATTGATTGCAG
The DNA here is from genome assembly GCA_964403825.1 of uncultured Bifidobacterium sp. Classification (GTDB taxonomy): domain Bacteria; phylum Actinomycetota; class Acidimicrobiia; order Acidimicrobiales; family Acidimicrobilacustridaceae; genus Acidimicrobilacustris. Next base: position 3,844 of record CAYOHV010000125.1, read on the forward strand.
TGCTTGACCTTCAGCCAGTCGCATCATGATTTCGTATTCGCGGTTGGACAGCGATTCATGCGGTAAGCGTTCGGTTCCATCATCTACGGCGGAAAGTACGAGATCTAAATATTCCGGATCGATTGCACGACCACCGCCAACGACGGTGTCGATAGCCGTAAAGACAGAACGTGGATCTTGTCCTTTGGAAATAAATCCTTTTGCTCCAGCGCGTAACGAACGCACGGCAACGGCCGAAGCGGGCTGAGCGGTCAGCACAATTACTTTCACATTGGGAAAACGATTCGTTAATTCATGTAATGCCTCGAAGCCACCCATACCCGGTAACGCAATATCTAAAAGACAAACGTCGATTTCAGTGCCTTGTTCAAGTGCAGCCAGAAATTCCTCTGCGGTCGAATATGCCGCAACATCTTCGGCAACTTGATTTTCAAGAAGTAAATGCGAAATTCCTTCGCGCAAGATTGGATGATCGTCAACGATCGCAATTTTTACGTTCGCAATTGTTTTAGTCATTGATTCGCTCCTCTCCGCCGAGTGAATCTCTGAATTCAGTCTCCCACAGTGTGAGGCAGTCGGTTGAAATCAACGCGTCAAAGATTGCACGACGTAGGGAAAGCCTCTCTAGATGTCGTAATCGACGACAACGGGAGCGTGATCACTCCAACGTTCAGCATAAGAATTGGCGCGGTCGACAAAAGCATTCGTTGCCTTCTTTGCTAATTCCGGCGTGGCGATGTGGTAGTCGATGCGCCAACCCGTGTCGTTATCAAATGCTTTTCCGCGAAACGACCACCATGAATAGGGTCCTTCTTGGTCGGGGTAGTGGCTACGCACGACATCAACCCAGCCCAATTCATCAAACCATTTGTCGAACCACGCGCGCTCTTCAGGAAGGAATCCGGCTGATTTCAAATTGCCTTTCCAATTGCGCAAATCTTCCGGGCGATGCGCCACATTTAAATCGCCCGTGAAAAGGACGTGTCCGCCCTCATCGCGTAATTCGTTAATTCGTTTTGTAGCAGTATCAAACCAGGCCAACTTTTCCTTCATCTTGGCGGGTGATTCCTCATCACCGGTATGGGCGTAGGCCGAGATGATGGTGAGACGTTTCCGTTTTCCAGTTTTGATATCGGCTTCAATCCAACGAC
>CAYOHV010000126.1:0-4885 GCA_964403825.1 uncultured Bifidobacterium sp.
ATTGGGTTCGCGAGCAGTTGTCGACGCTGCTCACCACCCGCGGAGATTGTCATGGCCCATCGGCCCCGAATTATCGGTGCGATTTGCGTCGCCCTCGTTGTCTCACTTCTGTTCGCTTCCTGTTCGAGCACAAAGTCGGTGAAGCAGGATTATTCGGCGGCGACGTGGATCCTCAACACGCAAGTGGCACTCGATTTGGCGGTGCTTGGTGTGCTCGGTGTTGGCGCTCCCACCTATGGCGATTACGACACCAACGATTGCGATTGGGGGGCGACGAGCCTAAATCCCATCGCGGTTGTGAACACTTATCCGACAGCTCAAACGTTATCGATCACGATCAATGAGAATTTGGCGAACAATTTGAACTTCATCCCGTACTCACCGAACCAGTCGATTTCGCAAATGACAGGATGCAGCATCAGCAAAGAGTATGCCGGCACACAATATGTAACCGTTCCTGCGGGCACGCCTTCTAATTCGTCACTCATGGTGATCGGTTGGATCGCCGCGGGAGGCGGAGAGTTCAACGCCGGAGTCGGTTCCCACAATGTGGCGATCGGCGCCGGTGGAACGCAGTGGTACGACTTCTGGCTGCATAACAACGAACTCAATAACGGTTTCGAGAATCTGGAACTTAACTACAGCAACACTGGTGGAACCGATCCGTCGCAAAATGTTCAAACCGGTCTATTCAACGGCCTTAATTGCAGCGCCAATTCGTCGGGCAACATTTCGCTCACCTCACCGAATTCGCTCACAACACCGTTTACGAGCGACAACGCGAACGCGTGGACGTTCAATCTCAATCAGCCGCTCTGCTTCGGCTTCTTGCAGCCGGGCAGCGCGTCGATGAGCTGACGCGCAATGCGAGGAACGCGGTTGAGGATTGTTGCCACATTGCTCGTGGCCACCTCACTGCTGGTGATCATCGCAGGTTGTTCCTCATCGAAGCAGTCCGATGCAGAACCACCATCGCTCGGTGGACTTGAGATCCCGTTGAAGACCGGACGATCGAAGTCCGATGTTCGCGCCACGATTGAGACAACGATCGGTGGCACGAATCAAACGTTGTTGTTCGACACAGGATCGGCGGGACTTACGGTGTTGTCCACCGCAGTTCCGCAGAGTGTTTCAACAATGACGGGTGCGCCATTTCAGGGAGAGTTTGCAGGTGGTGTTGTTTTGAGCGGTGTCGTTGTTGCTGTGCCAATCGAAGTTGGTGGGAACGCAACAACTGGTCCGATCTCAATTCAAATTGTTCAATCAGCAACATGTGCATCGAGCGCGCCGGACTGCGCGGCGAAAGACGGTATAAGCGCGTTCGGTCGATCGATTGGTGCTGATGGAATTTTCGGCGCGGGTCTTTGGTCAAACGCTTTGGTGTTCAGTCCACTCCTTCAACTGGCGTCGGGAACGCCGACTTCGATTGCAGTTACTTGGAGCGGGACTGAGGGGATTGTCGCCCTCAACCCGACCTTCGATGGATCGACGGTTGCAACTGTGTCGATGTCGGCGGGAAGTCCCGCGACGCTGCCGAATGGTTTGAGTGCTTGGAACAATCTCGCCGTGTCGATGTGCTGGCAGATCAATGATGCGCAGCGAACGTGCGCACCTACAGCTCTCGACACCGGCGCATCCGCAATGTCGTTTCCAATTGGATTCCCTGGCGGGCCGTCGACCGACGTGAAGGAGTTGGCAAAGGACCAGAGAGTTTCGGCATCGGAGTCGCTCGGCGAGGCTCCCTTTTTTGAGTTTTCGACTGGTCGATCACTTGGTTCGAATCTCGTCACTGTGATTCCGGGGCAGTCGACAGTTAACTCTGGACTCCAGTTATTCGGAGAGTTCATCGTCGTGTTCTCACTCACCGATGGGGCAGTGTCGTTCGTGCCTATCAACTAGGGCTCGGGCGTCGAAAGTGTTACGCAGGCGCGCGAAACAGATCGGCAAAGCCTTTGGCTGGTGGACTACCCTCGGGCCTGCGATTGGCAGGGCGCCTCTCGATGCAATCTCGGGTACTAGAAATGAACGTCTTGCTTAATCGGACTTTCCGTCGCGTTGTTTTGGCATTTGTTGTTTTGGCTTTCGTTACTGGTCCAGTTATGTCGAGCCCGTCGGCCGAAGCGACGGTGGACACGGCTGTCATTGTTCCGAGTCCAAATCCCAGTAACTCAACTGATGTCTTGAGTTCAATCTCGTGTGTGAGTGCCTCATTTTGTGTCGCCGTTGGATACACCTATGGCGGTTCGGCGACTCAAACATTAGTGATGTCATGGGACGGGTTGGCGTGGTCGGTTGTTCCAAGCCCCAATGTCGGATTAAATGTCGACCGTTTGGCTTCGGTGGATTGTGTGAGCGTGAGTTCCTGTGTTGCCGTCGGATTCGCAAGTAACAACAATGGAGTGGGCGAAACACTGGTGCTGTCATGGGACGGGTCAGTGTGGACGATTGTCCCTAGCCCCAATGCTGGCACGTCGTACGATCGTTTGACATCGGTGGATTGTGTGAGTGCGACGTCGTGCGTTGCAATCGGATTCACCCTCACCAATACGGCGACTCAATCATTGGTGTTGTCGTGGAATGGTTCGGTGTGGTCGCTTGTTCCGAGTCCAAACGTTGGCACATCGTATGACCGGCTGTATTCAGTTTCTTGCGTAAGTGTGTCATCGTGTGTTGCGGTCGGAACGTACGGCACCGGATCGGCATACAGAACTCTGGTGTTTTCGTGGGATGGTTCGGCGTGGACGCTAGTGCCGAGTCCGAATGGCGGCACGATTGATGACATTTTGGTTTCGGTGGATTGTGTAAGTGCATCGTGGTGTGTTGCGGTCGGAACGTTTAATACCGGTTCGTCGAACGAAACGTTGGTCTTGTCGTGGAATGGTTCGGCGTGGACGCTTGTGCCGAGTCCGAGCCCTGGCGCGGCTAACGACGTCTTGTTTTCGGTTTCGTGTGTGAGTGCGTCATCTTGTGTTGCAGTCGGATTTACTTACAACAATGCGGCATATGAGACGTTGGTGTTTTCATGGGATGGTTCGGCGTGGACGCGTGTGCCGAGTCCGAACGCTGGCAACTCAAATGATCAGTTGAGTGGGGTGGATTGCGTGACTGCGAATTCTTGCATCGCAGTCGGAAGTTGGTTGGACGTAGCAGTTGTTAAAACGCTGGTGGAATCGTTGACTGGTTCGCAACCAGCACCTCAGCCGCCGTCGCCGTCACCTTCGCCGTCGGTCGATCCAAACACTCCGGTGCCTCCGGCTATTGCCGGCTGATTCAACGTTGAGTGTGTCTTAGTTTCAAAAGCGGGACTACTAATGCGATACCAAATGTCAAGTTGAAAAGCGCGTGTGTTGGGTATCCAAGGACTAGCGACATCCCCGTATCAAGCACAAACCAGAGTGCAAGGGATCGAGACATTAGAGGTACGACCCACGTAGCTCCGTCTTTGAGGTGTTTGTTGACAAGTTGCAACATCATTAATGCCCAACCGGCGAGTACGGCGCCGAGAACAACATAGGTAAAACGAAGATATGAACGGACTTGATCGTTATCAATTTCGTTTGAAGGGCCAAAACCAAGAGCGGAAAAAAGCGATCCTGCGATCGTTCCAGCAAAAACTAGAAAAAGCGCGTAAGCAAGGACAACGACAAGAACAATTCTGAGCCATTGAATCCAGAAGGCGCGTGACATTGACTTAAAGATTAATTCAGTTTTGGGACAATTCCGCATTCACCTTGCCCGCTCGCGCCACCAATTGATTGTTGCTTCAACACCCACTTCGAGCGGAGTGGGATGTATGTCGAGAAATTCTTCCGAGCGACTTGAATCTGTCGTCCAGGTTTCAGCGAACTGATACCAAATTTCATTGAATTCTCGGAGTATTGGGTTGAAGATTCCACCGATCCTCAGCGCAGCGCGTGGAACAGTTGAAACCTTTCCTGAAACACCTATTGCCTGTTCAAAAACTTCGAAGATTTCTCGTTGACTTACTGCTGGGGCGTTTGGAACTAACCATGTCTTTCCGGCGGTGTTCTCTTTCGTGATGACGGCCACAATCGTCTTTGCGACATCAGGCATATAGGAAATTGAGTGACGGGTTTCGAGTGATCCAAGGAATGAGACTTTCTTTCCATTAAGTAGTTGAGTGAGAAAGCGCTCCCCAAACGCAGATTCGGTTACGCCGGGACCATAAAAATCCGACGCGCGCACGATTGCCGCGCGGAGTTTGCCCGATTCAGTTAATTGCAAAAGTTCAGTTGCCATCTCTGCTCTGACGCGACCTTTCTTTCCGGTTGGGTTTATTGGGGACAACTCATTCATTGGCATTTGTGTCTGTTTTCCAAATGCGTAGAGGTTGTCCATCACCACCAAGAATGCTCCGGAGCGTTCAGCGGCCAAAGTCATTGAAGCGTGCATCGGCGGCCAATCTTGCGCCCATCGGTTGTACGGAGGATTGGCAGCGTTAACGATGGCGCCCGCGGGATCAATATTTCGCAACAATGCATCGACTTCGATTGCGTTACCGGCAACAAGTTCAATATTTGGATGAGACGGGCCTGTTTTCGATCGAGTAAGAACTCGAACGCGGTAACCCATTTCAGCAAGTGTGAGTGCAGTGGTTGAACCGACAGGTCCAGATCCAACTATCAAGTGAGTGACTTCGTCCATTGGTCGCACTTCCTCTTGGAATGTCTTTGATTAACTTCTTACGAAAGGATGTCTTTACGTTCAAACTTGAGTACAGCAATTCCAACAAGCACGGCGAAAACTCCGACGTTGTAAGCCAGGCCTACCGCCATTTGTTTCCGATCAATGCCGGTGCCCAACGCATCCGACCATGCATTGGCGTAGTTGGCGGGAAGAAATCTACGAAGCGAACCCAATGCAT
>CAYOHV010000127.1:0-4867 GCA_964403825.1 uncultured Bifidobacterium sp.
ATTGGCCGCGCGCTTTGGACTTCCGTATTGGCAGTTCGCATTGACCGCAACTGATGCCAATCGATTTGCATTACGCCTTGCGCGTTCACTTACGGGTAAAGACAAAGTTGTTGTTATGAATTGGTGTTATCACGGCACCGTTGATGAAACTTTTGCCGTACTGGATGCTGATGGAAATGTTGTGCCGCGTCCAGGAAGTTCGGGTGCGGCGGTGCATCCATCGCTCACGACACGAGTTGTTGAGTTCAACGACATTGATGCGTTGCGTGCCGCGCTGCGACACGGTGATGTGGCTGCAGTATTAACCGAACCGGCCTTGACCAATATTGGAATTGTTTTGCCCGATGCGAACTATCACGAAGCATTACGGGCGGAGTGCACGAAGGCCGGTGCGCTTTTAATTATCGATGAAACCCATACGATCTGCGCGGGCCCAGGTGGTTACACCAGAGCCTTTGGTTTGCAGCCCGATATGTTGACCATCGGTAAACCAATTGCCGGCGGTATTCCGTTAGCGGCTTGGGGCGTCACCGAACAGTTAGCGCAAGATCTGGCGAAGTTGTTTGCCAGTGACGACACCGATGTCAGCGGAGTCGGTGGCACGCTCGCCGGTAATGCAATGTCATTGGTAGCCGCCGACACTGTTCTGAGCACAACGTTGAGTGCTGCCGATTACGACTACACAATTGCTTTGACCACGCAGTGGACTGAAGGCGTGCGCCAAGTCATTTCTGATTACGAACTTGATTGGCATGCGCAACAACTTGGTTGTCGTGCTGAGTATTGGTTTTGTCCGCCGCCTAAAAGCGGTGGGGAAGCGGCGGCAGCAATCGATCATGAATTGGATGCGTTTTTGCATCTTTGGTGTTTGAACCGCGGTGTTTTATTAGCGCCATTTCATAACATGGCGCTAATGGCACCAAGTTCGACAAAAGGCGATGTTGATCGGCATACCGAGGTGTTTGGCGACGCCGTAAAAGCACTTTTACAGAGATGAATTTTCACCCTCGCCAGTAGACTTTGTTCATGTTTGGATTTCGTGAACCCGTCATGGTGAGTGCTGAAGATGCATTGCGCGGCCATGAACAAAAAATGCCCGTTGCTCCATCTCATTTAGTTTTGGGAAACCCCATGACTCCGCCGTTCGATGGTTATGAATCAATCGTGGTGGGCATGGGTTGTTTCTGGGGTGCGGAACGAAAGTTTTGGCAACTACCCGGTGTGTACACCACCGCAGTTGGTTATGCCGGCGGTTACACCGTGAACCCCACCTATGAAGAAGTGTGTTCTGGTCTTACCGGACATACCGAAGCTGTTTTGGTGGTGTGGGATCCGGCGCAAACCGATCTTGACGCAATCTTGCGTTGTTTTTGGGAGAACCACGATCCAACCCAAGGTTTCCGACAAGGTAACGATGTGGGAACGCAATACCGATCCGCGATCTATTACAACAATGACGCACAAAAAATGGCGGCCGAGAAAAGCGCCGAGCGATTTGGCGAAATGTTGTCCAGCGCAAAGTTCGGACCAATCACGACTGAGATTGCGCCGGCCGGTGAGTTTTATTACGCCGAGGATTACCACCAGCAATATCTGGCCAAGAATCCAAATGGATATTGCGGCTTGGGCGGCACGGGTATGTCCTGCCCCGTTGGAATTGCGGCGGTTGAGTAACTCCAAGTACCGGTTTCGGCCAACTACCGCTAGCCTTCGCATTCGCAACTCATACGGAAGGGAACACAATGGCGTTCGAATTGCCCCCTCTGCCATGGGCACAAGATGCTCTCGCCCCGCACATCAGTGCTGAGACCATCGAGTACCACTACGGCAAACACCACAAGACGTATGTCGACAACTTGAACAACGCGGTGGCAGGTACACCCGATGAGAGCAAGTCGTTAGAAGACATCATCATGAGTGCTGAAGGTCCGTTGTTCAACAACGCAGCACAAGTTTGGAACCACACCTTTTTCTGGAACGGTTTGGCACCTAATGGTGGCGGCCAACCGACGGGCGAAGTTGCTGATCGCATTGGTTCAGCCTTCGGCGGGTATGACAATTTCCGCACCGAAATCACGCAAGCTGGCCTTACCCAATTTGGTTCAGGTTGGGCTTGGTTAGTCGATGACGGTTCGAAGTTGTCAGTTATGAAAACCCCGAATGCTGATCTTCCGATGAAGCACAGCGTGAAGGCGTTATGGACAATCGACGTATGGGAACACGCCTATTACATCGATTACCGCAATGCACGCGCCAAGTTCATCGACGTTGTGCTCGACAGCCTCATTAACTGGGATTTCGTCAACGCCAACCTCGGCTAAGACCGATTTTTCAACGAATTAGCGACGGGGCTCCGGAAGGGGCCCCGTTTCGCGTACCGTCATAGATCGTGAACCTTCTTGCGGCGACTGATCCGACGGCATTAACCGATGCATGTGGCGATGACCCACATTGGTTTTGTGAACGAATTTTCGATTGGACCGACTCGAAAACCTGGGCGCGCTTTGGCGAATGGGTTGTGGCGAAGCCCATCACCTTGTTGGTAGTGGTCATTGCGGCGGCCGTTATTGCGCGATTCGTCCGTTGGTCGATTACTCGTTCGATGAAACGACTGATGGTGACCGGTGAAGCGAATAGCAAAAGGCGCAAAGGTCTGCGACGCCGAACATCAAATGTTCTTTTGTCTTCCGGTGATTCAAGTTTGCGTATGCAAGCGCGTTTCGGAACTCTCAACGATGTTTTTCGTTCCATTGGTACCGCACTCGTTTGGTTAGTGGCGATTGTGGTGGCGTTCGATGTGATCGGCGTGAGTTTGGGGCCGATCATTGCGACGGCCGGTATTGCCGGTGTGGCTTTAGGTTTCGGAACGCAAACTATGGTGCGCGATTTCATCAGCGGTTTTTTCATCGTGGCCGAAGATCAATTCGGTGTTGGTGACACCATCGATTTAGGAAATGGCGCCAAAGGAATTGTGGAACGAGTGACATTGCGGTCAACTCATTTGCGTGATTCTGAAGGAACGGTTTGGCATGTTTCCAATGGACAAATCACGCGCGTGGCCAATAAATCTCAGGAATGGGCCCGAGCATTAATTGATGTCGTTCTTCCCTATAACGCTGATATCGACGCCGTTAGCGCGGTTATGCAAGAAGTTGCGGATTCTTTGCAAACCGATCCCAAATGGGGCGCCGATATTTTGGAGCGCGCCGAACTTTGGGGTATCCAAGAATTTGACGCCGATGGAGTGCATGTTCGACTGGTGATCAAGACAAAACCAGCGGCTCAGTTTGCGGTATTGCGCGAACTGCGCAGTCGATTGAAGACGACATTCGACGAGCGCGGCATTGATTTTGCTTATGCCGGTGGACCGACCCAAGTGGTGATTACCGATGAATCGTCGCTGGCGCCGAAAACTCGCCCACAATCCTCAGTCAAACCAAACTTTGCTGACTCAGACGGCACCATCGTCGGCCAAAACAACAGCGACGGAAGTGTCGCCGACGGCGACGGAGATTGATGACGCTAAGGAAGCGTCTTTCACGTCATTAAGAACAGTTTCCAATGCTGCGATTCGTTCGCTTGAATCGGTAACGGTGAGTTGTGTGATCGGCCATTTCAGCGAACGCTTCGCCTCGGTTTTGGCCCGTCGGGCTGCGGTAACAACTTCGTCAGCAATGGCATAGGCAATAGGATTGCCATCATCGGCCGCTTGTCGTAATTGTGAAATATCAGGCCATTCCGCTTTATGAATTGAACCTTCCTGCCACCACGACCAAATCTCTTCGGTAACAAACGGCAAGAACGGTGCGAAGAGGCGCAAAAGCGTGGAAAGAGAAAGTTGTAACGATGCACGTGCCGAGCGAGCGCCAGCATCATCGTCACCGAGATAAGCGCGCGCCTTAACCAGTTCAAGGTATTGATCGCAATAACGCCAAAAGAATGCTTCGGTGCGTTCGAGCGCACGGGCGTAGTCGTAACCATCAAATGCAGTGGTGGCTTCTTCAACTAACTGCGCCAGTTCATACAACATGGCGCGATCTAAAGCTGAAGTGATTTCACTGTCGTTATAAACAACGGGTGTTTCGCCACCAAGGTTAAGAGCGAAACGAGAAGCATTTAATAACTTGATCGCTAAACGGCGACCGATTTTCATTTGGCCTTCGTCAAATGCGGTATCGGTTCCTGGGCGCGCGCTGGCGGCCCAATAGCGAACGGCATCGGCACCGTAATTTTCTAAAAGATGCAACGGTGTAACGACGTTGCCTTTCGATTTCGACATCTTTTTGCGGTCGGGGTCGAGAACCCAGCCGGAAATGGATGCATTGCGCCACGGAATGGTGTTGTGTTCGAGATGGGAACGCACCATTGTTGAAAACAGCCAAGTACGAATGATTTCGTGTGCTTGCGGACGGACATCCATGGGGAAGGTGCGGGAGAAGAGATCGTCATCTTCACCCCAACCCGTTGCAATTTGCGGAGTAAGCGATGATGTTGCCCATGTATCCATGACATCGGGATCGCCGGTGAATCCGTTCGGAACATCACGATCACTGGCGGTGAAACCGGTGGGAACATCAACGGCTGGATCAACCGGCAGCGAAGATTCCTCGGCCAGGATCGGCTGGTCATAAAGCGGATTGCCTTCGGCATCGAGGCGATACCAAACCGGAAACGAAACACCAAAGAATCGCTGGCGACTAACGAGCCAATCGCCATTTAAACCATTCACCCAATTGTCGTAACGCACGCGCATATGCGGTGGATGCCAATGAAGTTGATGTCCGCGATCAGAAAGTTCTTGGCGTAATTGTTGGTCGCGTCCACCATTGCGCAGATACCACTGACGACTGGTGAGAATTTCCAGCGG
>CAYOHV010000128.1:0-4862 GCA_964403825.1 uncultured Bifidobacterium sp.
GGGACGGTGATGAGTTCTTTTGAAGGATCGCCCGGCACGTTATCGGCCGCAGTTGGGCTTGGTTCCGTGATTCGCCGGCTTGCGGCGGGCGTTGGTGCGGCGCTTAGAAGTTCGCTTTGACATAGGGGAGAGATCTTAGGCAGAGCCGGTGCCCAACGCCAAGACCGGACGATTTAGTCCGGTGAAAACGCCACTAGCCTTTGCGACGTTATGGAAAAGTTTGGATTCGTTGGGCTGCCCAACGCCGGGAAATCGTCGCTTTATAACGCTCTGGCCGGCGGAGGGGCCTTGGCGGCTCCTTATGCGTTCGCCACGAAAGACCCCAATGTGGGTGTGGCCAAAGTTCCGGATCACCGCCTCGATCAGTTGGCGGAAATGTCGAAAAGTAAATCCCTGATTCCCGCCAGCGTTCAATTCGTCGATATCGGGGGATTGGTGGAAGGTGCCAGTCAAGGTGAAGGACTGGGAAATAAATTCCTCGCCAATATCCGTGAATCGGATGCGATTGTTTTTGTGTTGCGCGCCTTTGTCGATGATGACGTTCCGGGCCCCAGTGATCCGCTCGATCATTTGCGCATTGTTGAAACGGAATTAGCGCTGGCCGATTTGGAAACCGTGGAAAGCCAAATTGAAAAACGACGCAAAGCAGCTAAAGGCGACAAATCATTATTGGATGAAGTTGCAGCCTTAGAAAAAGCGCTCGTGGTTTTAAGTGAAGGCGATCCGATTTATCGCAGCGATCTCGCCGCCGATGTGCGCGAACTTTTGCGTCCCTATTTTCTTTTAACCAATAAACCAGTCTTAGCTATCGTTAATGTGGCCGAAGATGATCTGGAATCAATTCCGGAAAAAATTGCGCCGGTGGAACAAGAGTTTTCTGGTCATGGTGAAGTTATTGGCATGTGCGTTCAATTAGAAGCGGAAGCGGCGCTGTTGGATGAACTAGAGCGAGCGGAGATGCTCGAAGGTTTGGGTCTTGGCGAAGGTGCCCTGCCAAAGTTTTTGCATGCGGCCTATCGCATGTTGGGTCTGCGCACGTATTTCACCACCGGGGAAAAAGAAACCCGTGCTTGGACATTCCGGGCCGGATCAAAAGCGCCAAAATGCGCGGGCGTCATCCACTCCGATTTTGAACGTGGCTTCATTCGTGCCGAGGTCATCCATTGGAATGAGTTGCTGCAGGTGGGTTCATGGTCAAAAGCCCGAGACGCAGGAATCTTGCGGGTGGAAGGCAAAGAGTATGAGCCCGTTGATGGCGACGTAATGGAATTCCGCTTCAACGTTTAAACCTTTAGCATTCGGGCATGGGATCGAGCGATCAGACATCTACATCGACAGATCTCTCGCATGGTTCTTGGCTTGTTTGTAACGATCGCGTTTTAGCTTCATTGGAAATTGCGATCACACGGAAACAGCGACGCCAAGGTTTATTGGGACGTGAACAGGCCGATGGTGCGATGTTGCTGCGTCCGGCGAAATGTATTCATACCGTGGGAATGAAATTCGCGATTGATGTTGCCTATATCGACGCTGAACAACGAGTGATACGGATGGACACCATGGCACCAAATCGACTTGGTCCCATTGTTCGACGATCACGGGCGGTAATCGAATGTGATGCTGGTTCGCTGCGACGGTGGGGAATCAATCTCGGCGACGTATTGGAATTTCGATGAGTGAAACTCCGCGCTTTGTTGTGGTGGCGACGCCGATCGGCAATCTTGACGATATTTCGAAACGAGCGATCGACGCGCTTTCATCCTGTGATGTCGTGGCCTGTGAAGACACTCGTCGTACGAGCAAACTTCTTTCTCATATTGGCGCTAGTCCGCGCCTCGTAGTGGTTAATGAACATACCGAACGGGAAGCGACCGAATATATTTTGGCCGCGTTGGCCGAAGGTAAAACGGTGGGCTTAGTCAGTGATGCCGGTATGCCGGTGGTGTCCGATCCTGGCGCGTGGTTGGTGAACCAAGTAATCGCGGCTCAGTACGTTGTTGATGTCATTCCTGGTCCATCGGCAGTGTTAACCGCGTTAGTACATAGCGGATTTCTTTCCAATCGCTTTGTTTTTGAAGGGTTTTTGCCCCGCAAAGGTTCAGCGCGCCAAATTCAATTACAGCAAATCGCCACCGAAGAACGCACCATCGTTTTGTTTGAAGCGCCGCATCGTCTTGCTCGCTCGCTCAAAGATTTGCTCGATATATGCGGTCATGAGCGTGAAGTGGTGTTAGCCCGTGAACTTACAAAAATGCACCAAGAGATTTGGCGGGGCTCATTAAGTGACGCCGTCAATCATTGCGATGAAAAAGAACCGCGCGGCGAATACGTAATCGTGTTGGCCGGTGCGCTACCAAAAGAAATCGCCGACGACATTGTCATCGGCGAGATCAAAGCGTTGCTCGCCGGTGGCACCTCGAAAAAAGAGGCTGCGGCCATGGTGGCAAAACAACTAGGTGTGGCAAAGAATCGAGCGTACGAGTTGGCCCTTCAGTGTTGAGGGCCAACTCGTCGCCAGATTTATGAAGCAGGCCGTGGCGAAATTTGCGAGATGGCCGCAAATCCGTTTTGGAAGGCCATGATGTCGTTAGTCGGATCAGCCATCGTTGACAAACAGTTAGGCGGATTCAAATAACCATCGGCATTCGGCGCAACGGGAACTGTCTTAGGCCCGCGTACTGAACCAGTGGGACAAGTGGGGATGTTCATATTGGTGACCGTGGTCGTACCGATTGTTTTGTCGGAGATTCGCGCACGGTTTTCTTTGAACCAATTAATGACTTGTTGTACGCCGCTCGGGAAGTCGTACTTGCCGTCAGTGATGCCCTGGCTGGCGGCAATGGCCGGAATACCGCGTTGAGTGGCGGCACGGGCCGCACCCACAGTTCCCGACAAGTCAATGATGGAGCCCATGTTTTGTCCTGCGTTAATGCCGGAAACAACAAAATCAGGGGTAAACGAAATGCCTTTTTGATCGAGTGCCCAAACGATGGAGTCGGCTGGTGTGCCCGCAACTGCTTTCACGGGATAACCACTTTTCGTTTTTCCGTCTGTTGCCGTAAGTGTTCCGCCAGTGACGGTTCCACCTTTACCGCTTTGATTTGTTGCCGGTGCAACCACAGTGATTTCAACATTTGGTTGCGTCCGTAAACCTTCTACAACCGCATCGATTCCGGCAGAATCAAAACCGTCATCGTTCGTAACCAAAATTTTGAGTGGTGCGGGTGCTGCAGTGGTTGTCGTTGCGCTATCGCCCGACGATGAATCTGAACTTGAACAACCGGCGATCACGATCGCGATTGCAAATAACGCGCCGAGTACTTTCATTCGACGTTTATTTACATTGCGAGTTGCCGCCAGTGCCTCGCTTGTGTTTTCCATTGCTCCTCCATGTTTGGGCAGGGGCATTTTCACCCCCCCGGTGGTTGTCCAGCCAAGACTGAACAATTCGACGTATCTTAGGATTGCGAGCGAACGAAAAGTCGTGTTTTACGCGAATGCAGGGATGACTTTTTCGCCGAACAATTCGATCATTTCGGCGATCTCCGCGAACGTACCTAAAGAGGCTTGGCTGGTATCGGCCGGAAGGCCAGCGCCAAAGGCTGTATGCACATGATCGGTTTTCGTTGTGTGTTGGTATTGCTTGATTTGATCGATCATGCGCTCCGGACCGCCCCAGAGCAATCGGTCGGCGGCAATTTCTTCGGCCGTGATCTTTTCTCCGGCATCAATGCGGGCGAACAGTTCGAGTTCTTCTTCTTCCTCAGCCGATTCACGCCAATGTTTCATCAATCCATCGACATAAACGGGTAATACCTGCGTGCGAACTTGTTCATCGTCGCGACCTAGCCAGGCATAGCGGCGCAAAATCCAATCGGCGGGTTTGTTGAGTTCTGCGCATTTCGGTTGGTAGATAGCCAGACAACGAAGCGCCGCGCTTAACGATTGCACGGGACCACAAATCCACGCGTCACCTAAGCGTGCTGCACGATCAACAGCTTTCGGTGCAACACCCGCCACCCAAAGAGGAGGATTTGGTTGTTGAACACAACGCGGATGAACGGTGAGTTCGGGAAACGACCAGAACTTGCCTTCATAAGAAGTTGCTTCTTGGGTCCACACCAGACGCAAAATCTCTAATGCTTCCTCAGTGCGCGCGCCGCGTTGTTTGAAATTCGATCCATGCACTTGATATTCCAACGGCCACCAGCCCATGCCGACACCCAAAGTGACGCGCCCGCCCGAGATTTGATCGATTGTGGCAACTTGTTCGGCTACTCGCACCGGATTGTGAATTGGTAATTGAAAAATTCCCGTTCCCACGCGCACTTTTTCGGTGCGCGCCGCAACGGCGGCCAAAAAAGTAAGCGGATCGCTCATATTGCCGGCCATGAAATGGTGATGGCCGATAGTGACGGTATCGAAGCCAACCTGTTCGGCAATTTGCGCTAGCGCAAATGTTTCGTGATACGGATCTTTATGATCGAGGTCTTTTAACAGGGGCAGTGAGAGCGAAAACTTCACAGTTCGAACGGTCCTTTACCCATTTGCTCGCGCACAGTGACAACTGGCGGATTAGTAAGCGTGCGACGTTGCCAGTTAGCACCGTCGACCACCAATGTATGACCACTTATGAAGCGCGCGTAAGGCGAAGCCAGAAATGTTGCGGCCCAACCCAGTTCGCGCAGGCGGCCAACGCGCAATGCGGGTTGGCAAACATCTTTATCGTTCGTGCGCGACAAATTTCCTTTGATATCGGCGGTCATATCTTCGTGCGGGAAAAGGCCAGGGACGAGACCATTAACGGCGATGCCGTAAGGACCCCATTCAACGGCCAATGTTTCAACCATATTTTTCACGCC
>CAYOHV010000129.1:0-4861 GCA_964403825.1 uncultured Bifidobacterium sp.
TCTTCGGCTTCATGATTCCAATCTTTGTCATGGTTCTCACTATCGGTGCGGGTGGCGCGGCCATCGCCGGTGCGGAAGATCGGGGAGTATTGGATCTCGTTCTGTCCCACCCGATTACGCGACGCAGTGTTTTTCGTCAATCGGCAGCGTTAATTGCGCTTGATGCAATCATCTTTGGTGTCGTCATCGTGGTTTCGCTCATGGTGGCGAGCCCTATTGTCAATCTCGGCCTTTCGTTTCCGAACGTGCTTGGTGCAGTGACGGGCATTGTTCTATTAGGCATTGTTTTTGGCTGGTTAGCACTCGCTATTGGCGCAGCAACTGGTTCGCGTCCACTGGCGCTCGGAATTTCGGGCGCCGCGGGCGCGCTTTTGTACTTGGCGAGTTCGTTATCAGGCATTGTCGATTGGTTGCGTAATGCCAAATGGTTTTCACCATTTTGGTGGGCCACGAATGATGCGCCGTTAGTGAACGGGTTCATCTGGTGGCACGCGCCAGTGATGATTGGTGCTGGATTAGTCGTTTGTGTCGTGGGCGCGTATTTCTTTTCGAAACGGAATCTCGCCGCCTAAGTCAGTGTTTACTCGCTTTGTTCTTTGCGACGAACAAAGAAGGTTTGCACTACTACTAATGCTTGACGGAGTTGTTCTTCTGATTCGCCCAGTCGACCTTCGGTGGCGGCCAACACAGCAGCAATGGAATCAATCGCCAGTGACGCGGCGATGAAATTTGGTTCGGGTTGACTGAGATGAGCCGAAGCCAATTCGTACAGTCCAATGAGATGGTTGGCGACGATTTGTTCTGCCGGCGCCGCCACAATCTCGGCGCGCACGTGTGCCATTTCGGCGATTATTTGTTCGGCGGCCAGACGTTCCTCGTCACTGAGATCAGAGAAATCAGGTGCTCCTAGAAGCGATGACGCGCTTTCGGCACTGCGGAATTCATCGGATGAATCGGTTGAAGATGGCACGGTTGCGACTCCTTTGCCCTAAGAGTTTGCCCAAAAGGGCCGGTGGAACCCCGCTTTTGTGGCTGAAAGCGGAAAAGGAGTATCGTTAGACCTTCACAACTGAACGAAAGCGGGATTTCATCCCCACCCTGCTACGAACGTGGTCTCTGGCCCGACAGTACGCAGTGGTCTTCATCAAAGCGACTGAGCAAGTGGCGTTTTCGCTGCTTGCCGTTGTGGCAGATGTCGGCTTTCGTCGGTATCTGCCTTTTTTGTTTTTTGGCTAACCACCAAAAACAAAGAAGAGATACCAGCGTTACATCAACTTTGCTTCGGGAGGACCAAGCACGAATGAGGAGTGAACGGCCATAGCTACGGCCGCCAATACAGAACCACGGATCAACGATCGAATTCGCGCACGTGAAGTGCGACTCGTTGGACCGGATGGGGCCCAAATCGGAATTACGCCATTAACGGAAGCTCTTCGTATGGCTGCAGAACTTGAACTCGACCTGGTGGAAGTGGCGGATAAAGCTAATCCTCCGGTTTGTCGGATCATGGACTACGGCAAATACAAATACGAAGCCGCACAACGAGCGAAAGAGTCTCGTAAGAAGAGCACCAATGTGGTCGTGAAAGAAATGAAGTACCGCCCGAAGATCGGCGCTGGCGACTTCGAAGTGAAGACCAAGAAGGTTGAGCAATTTCTCCAAGAGGGTCACAAGGTCAAAATCACCATCATGTTCCGTGGTCGAGAAATGCAACATCCCGAATTAGGGCGACGCATCCTCGATTCGGTGGCCGAAGCAGTAAGCGAACTTGGAAAAATAGAGGTATACCCCAAGATCGACGGCCGCAATATGACCATGGTGTTAGGTCCGGACAAAAAGTCGCAAGCAAAGAAGAAATCAACTTCTCAAACAACTGAAGAGACTGATTCCGATCTCGTCACCGAATTAGCAAACGACGTAACGGACGTAATCGACGTCCCAACGGAATCAACCGAATCACCGCAACCTTCGTAGAGAACAAGGAGGCAGACAATGCCGAAAATGAAGACACACAGTGGAGCCAAGAAGCGTTTCAAGATTACGGGCACCGGCAAAATCACTCGCCGTAAGGCCAACTTGAATCACATTTTGGAAAAGAAGTCCCCGAAGCGTAAGCGCAATCTGGAAGGCGATTACGTCCTGGCTAAAGGTGATGCCGCCCGCGTGCGTCGCCAATTGGGAATGTAAGCGCAGTCAAATCAATTTTTCGCCCGTCGAATATCGATCGATATTCACTTACTGAAGGAGTAAACGATGGCCCGAGTAAAGCGCGCTGTCGCTAGTAAAAAGCACCGCAAGACAACACTGGAACGCGCTAAGGGTTATTACGGCAACAAGAGCCGTTCCTACCGTGCCGCCAACGAACAGGTCATGCATTCATTGCAATATGCATACCGTGACCGTCGTGCGCGCAAAGGCGACTTCCGTCAACTTTGGATTCAACGCATCAACGCCGCCTGTCGTTTGAACGGCACCACCTATTCACGTTTCGTGGCTGGGTTGAAATCAGCTGGCATTGAAGTGGACCGCAAAGTGTTAGCGGACTTGGCCGTTAACGACCCCAAGGCGTTCACCGCGTTAGTTGAAGCGGCTTCTGCTGCTTAATGGCGGCTGAACTCACACCGCTCAGCGCGAACAATCCACGTATCGCAGACCTACGGCGCCTTTTAGGGCGCCGTAGGGCGCGTACGGACGCTGGTCGATTTGTGATCGAAGGTCCGAACGCCGTGCGCGAACTTTTACTCGGCGGTTTTACTTTCGATGAGGTTTTCGTTGATGTTGAAAGTTGGGAAAAGGCTGATGATCGTTCGGTCTTACGTGAGATCGTTCGTTTAGCAACCGATGTTGATATCCCTCTTTGGGGAGTTCCCTCATCGGTATTTGTAAAGATCAGCGATACCGAATCACCGCAAGGTGTGGTTGCTACGGCGCCGATTAAAACGACCGACGTCGCCGATCTTTTTCAAACTAACGGTGCGCTTATCGCGTTAGTCGATATCAATGATCCTGGAAATGCCGGCACGATTATGCGCGCCGCGGAAGCGTTTGGTGCGGCCGGCGTTATCTTCATCGGCGAAGCAACCGATCCGTTCGGGCCCAAAGCAGTGCGCGCCGCGGCGGGTTCACTTTGTCGTTTGCCCATTGCCATTGTCGATTCGGCCACTGAATTTGTGAAGATGGCGGCTGCTCGGCAATTCGCCACCGTCGCCACCGTGGTCGATGGGGGAGAGCGTCCCGAAGATTGCGCGCTCGCCGAGCGAGTCGTCGTACTGTTCGGATCTGAAGCTCATGGACTTGATGATTCCGTTATTTCACTTTGTTCTCATCGCTTAACTATCCCTATGGCGGCCACGGTTGAGTCCATCAACGTTGCCACCGCCGCTTCGGTCCTACTCTTTGAGATAGCCAGACAGCGGCGATAAAGCGATTAAAAAGAATTGGACCAGCCACCCGATACCGATAAGGCTCTTTACGAATGACCGACGATCTCAAGCAGTTACAAACTGATTTTTCACAACGGATTGCTGCCGCTGGTTCGGTGGCTGACTTGCGCGCCGTTGAATCAGAACTGCTGGGCAAGAAAGGTGCGCTGACGCAGTTAAAGCGAACCCTGGGTGATCTTGACGCGGAACAACGCAAACAAATGGGTGCAGCACTTAATGAGGCCAAGACTGCGCTGGAAGCGGCCATCGAATCGCGGGGACAGCAATTACGTCAAGCCGAATTGGCCGCCCAAATTGCAGCGGAAAAAACCGATCTCACTGAGTTTTTGTCGGTGCCGGCCCGCGGCACGCGTCACTTGGTAACGCAAACTTGGGATCATCTGGTTGATGTATTTGTTGGAATGGGATTCACCGTGGCGGAAGGGCCCGAAGTTGAATCCGATTGGTACAACTTTGAAGCATTGAATATTCCAGCGGCGCATCCGGCGCGCGGCATGTGGGACACGCTTTATGTCGATTACGGCGAGCCCGAAACGGTTTTATTGCGCACACATACATCGCCGGTGCAAATCCGTGTGATGACTGATCAGCCGCCGCCTATTTATTCAGTTATGCCGGGTCGCGTTTATCGACGCGATACCGCGGATGCATCCCATATGCCGGTGTTCCATCAAATTGAAGGCCTCGTCGTTGATCGTGGCATTTCTTTTGCCGATCTGGCCGGAACGCTGGAAGCGTTCACCTCGGCGTATTTTGGCGGCGCTATTCATTCGCGCTTGCGTCCCTCTTATTTCCCGTTCACCGAACCATCAGCCGAATACGACATCAATTGTTTGTTCTGCCAAGGAGATGGTTGTCGTACTTGCGGACAAACCGGCTGGTTGGAATTAGGCGGCTGCGGCATGGTGCATCCCAATGTGTTGCGCAACGTTGGTCTTGATGCCGAAGAGTGGTCGGGCTTCGCGTTTGGTTTCGGTCTCGATCGATTGGCGTTGATGCGTCATGGTGTCGATGACATTCGCGAGATGTACACCGGTGACGTTCGATTCTTGGAGCAGTTCCCCTCATGAAAGTCACGTTGTCATGGTTGCAAGAATTTGCTCCGTTCCCGAGCGATGACCCGGTTGCTCTTGGAGATGTCATGAGCGATCTCGGCATGGCCGTAGAAACAATCGAACGCGTAGGTGAAGGTCTCGACGGCATTATCGTCGCCAAAGTTTTGGCGTTACGTCCGCATCCGGATGCCAACAAAATTCAGTTGGTCGATGTCGACTGTGGCGATGGTGAGCCATTACAAATTTGCTGCGGTGCATTCAACATGTCGGTGGGGGATCTTGTTCCTTTAGCCACTCTCGGAACGGTCATGCCCGACGGTATGGAAATCGCAAGGCGCAAAATGCGCGGCGAATGGTCGAACG
>CAYOHV010000130.1:0-1782 GCA_964403825.1 uncultured Bifidobacterium sp.
AAATCGCAACCAACCGTGACCATGCGCGTCACCCCAACTAAAGCGGCGGCCGCCACTGTTTCTTCAGCATCGGGCCAACGGGCAACTTCATCACCCATATGGCAATGAGCATCAATCCACTGCATCGGACTCACTTTTCGACAGGTTTAAGGCGAGGGAACAAAGCCTCGCCTTTTTCGATGGGTAATCCACCGGGATACAAACCCCATTGCCCGTCATGAGGAAGCCGGCAATCGGCTGGCGATCCCGTTAATCCCAGACGAGCCCAAATCTTTTCGCAAGTTTCGGGAATTGCTGGGGTGGCCAATATCGCAACTAAACGCAACACTTCAATGGCATCGCCCATGACCGCATCAACTGCCGCGCCCGGTTCGGCTTTCCACGGTTCATTGTTTTCGAGATGCGCATTGGCTTCATGAACAAGTTTCCATGTCGCTTCCAATGCCAAACTCGGAGTGATGTTTTCCCACCCACGTGTGGCGTCACGCAAAACTTCAACACTGGTCGCGGCCAACGGTGATGACGGATTTGGTTTCGGTCCAATTCCGCCGCACTTCTTTTCCACCACAGTGGCAACGCGCGCCATGAGATTGCCCAAATTGTTGGCGAGGTCAGCGTTATAACGCGACACCATTCCTTCATAGGAAAAATCGCCATCAGGACCGAACGGCGCATCACGTAAAAAGTGATAGCGGAAACCGTCGACACCAAAATCTTCAACGAGATCAGCGGGAAAAATTTGATTAAGGCGCGTCTTCGACATCTTTTCGCCGCCTACTAATAAAAACCCATGCACCGCTAACTTTTTGGGCGGTTCAATGCCGGCCGCCATGCACATTGCGGGCCAATACACGCAGTGAAAACGCAAAATATCCTTACCTAAGAGGTGATGGACTTGCGGCCACCATTGCGTGAACGCCGCATCATCGGATCCATAGCCAGCCGCCGTGGCGTAATTAATTAGCGCGTCGTACCACACATAAAAAACGTGCTTGTCATCCCAGGGCACGGGAACACCCCAGGAAATAGAGGTGCGCGAAACAGAAACGTCTTTTAATCCTTGACGAATAATGCCCAGCGCTTCGTTGCGCTTTCCTTCGGGCTGCACACACTGCGGATTCTTTTCGTACCACTCCAAGAGTGGTTGTTCGAAACGGGACAATTCGAAAAACCAATTGTCTTCTTCCAACCATTCAACGGGTCGTCCATGAATAGGACAGTTGGAGTCGACCAGATCGGTTTCGTCGTAATAGGCCTCACAAGGAACGCAATAGTGACCGGCATACGTTCCTTTTCGGATATAGCCGTTGTCGAAAATTGCTTGCATAAATTTCTGCACCGCAACGTGGTGACGCGGTTCGGTCGTGCGAATGAAATCGTCATTCGAGATATTCAGCATTTCCCAGCATTGCCGGAAGCGAGCGCTCGTTTGATCGGCTTGTTCTTGCGCGGAAATTCCATTGGCTTCAGCTGAACGTTGCACTTTCAAGCCATGTTCATCGGTGCCGGTCAGAAATAAGGTGGGGTCACCATTGAGACGATGCCAACGAGCCAAAGCATCAGCCGTCACCGTTGTATAGGCATGACCGATATGGGGAACGTCATTGACGTAATAGATAGGTGTCGTCACATAAAAAGGCTGGGCATCACGTTCCACGCCGCAAGGCTACGCACGCCGACGCCAACTCACCAAGTATGCAGGGCAAAACTCCGTTGCCCGTTGTCGAATTAGTTCGCTTTGACTTGGAACTTCCAGTTGTCTCCATCTTTCACGATGAAGCC
>CAYOHV010000130.1:1882-4836 GCA_964403825.1 uncultured Bifidobacterium sp.
ACATGATTGGGTTCAATGAATTCGGCCAGCCCCGCATCCAAAATTGGATCAATCGTGTCGCGCAGGTTGGCGGCGTAATGATTCTCGCCCGCTTTGAACTCTTCATAATCGGGGCGACCGAAAAAATATTTGGCGTTGGGGAACGTCGGCACCCATCGTCCATCAACCGGACGAGTGTTCCAACCAATGTGGTCGAAATGAAGATGAGTACAACAAACAAAATCGATCGTGTCAGGGTGGAAACCCGCATCAACCATTGCTTGGAAAAATTCGGGATTGCCGTGCAGCCCTAATCCTTCAATTGTGCGATCACCAACACACGTGTCAACCAGTATTCGTTTGCCGCGACTTTCAATGACAAATGCGTGAATGGACAAATTCGACATTCCGGCATCATCGGCAAAATGCGGTGACAACCAATCCATATGCGGTTTCAATGCTTCGGGAGTTGCTTTGGGAATCAAACCGGAAAGCGGCAGCGGCGCCACAATTTCAACAATTTTGGTGACAGTGACATCACCAACTTTCCAATTCGTGAATTGCTCGCTCAATATTCCCCCTCGGTAAAAGCCTGGCTACTCCAGACCGATTTTCTGCAGAGATCTTGGCCTAAGTCGAGACTTGTTGCTGGCGCTCCCCTTGGCCACATTTTTATTGGAACCTCGCCCGCAGAAGATTTGTCAATCAATCCGTCACAAGGGGTTGCGGCCCGCTGTAGGCTTATCCCTACAGAAGTGCATTGGCGGAATTGCAATACCCGTTGTCCCCTTCACGCCCATAAAAATCCCCTGAGAAATCCACGTTTTGTGCGCGTTACGCATCCGTGGAAATGAGGTCCGCCAATGTCGCGCATTCTCTTAATCGAAAAAGATCCTTCGCTACAACGGTCATTAACAGCTCAATTAAAAGCACAGGAATACGACGTTATTTGTGCCAGCGGTGGAAATGATGCGCTGTCTTTAGCGGTTGATGCTGAGCCTGATCTTGTCATCATGGAAATAGATATCGAGCAGATTTGTGGTTTAGATGTGATTGCCGCTCTGCGCGGTTGGAGTCACATCCCCATCGTGGTGTTGTCACGTCACGATGATGAAAGCACCAAAGTGCGTGCATTAGATGCCGGCGCCAACGATTACGTCAGCAAACCATTTTCCCTTAACGAACTATTCGCGCGGCTGCGAGCGGCATTACGCAATAACCCTTCCCCCACCGCCAACGAACCAGTGCACACCGAAGATTTCTATATCGATCTTTTGCAACGCAAAGTAGTGCGCAACGGAAAAGTCGTGCATGTCGCGGCCACCGAATGGGGAATTATCGAACTACTCGTCACCCACCCATCGAAATTGATTACCCACCGAGAGTTATTACAAAAAGTCTGGGGACCGGCTTATGGAAGCGAGTCCCATTATTTGCGGGTGTATATGTCATCGATCAGGCGCAAACTCGAGCCCGACCCATCAAACCCCCGCTATTTCGTTACTGAAACCGGTCTCGGCTACCGATTCCAACCTGGAGTTCGACCAACCTTTGATCTTGGGCAAAACTGCTGTTAGTCCAAGAGGGGGAAAAATGAGCGGAGAAGTTCGTCTCGAAATAGACGGTCAGATCGCCACCATCACGAACGACAACCAAGAAAAACGAAACGCGTTTACTGACGCGATGGATAAACAACTTTTCGACATTTTGTCGGAGTTGCAATCGCGTAGCGATATTCGCGCTGTCATTTGGCGCGGCGAAGGCCATTCATGGTCGTCGGGACGCGACGTCGGTTCGATTGGCAACGATAAAACCGGCCTCACTCATCATGAGTTAATGACCAGAGGACATAAAGGTATCCAGCAAATTTTTGCTCTTGACGCGCCGATCATTGTGCCGATTCAAGGCTGGGCCATCGGCGGATCATTCCAACGAGCGTTGCTTTGCGATATTCGCATTGCTTCTGAAGACGCCAAATTCATGCTGCCCGAAGTTGGACATGGCGTCATCCCCGACACAGGCGGTGTCGGTCGCCTGTTCCAAATGTGTGGTCACGGCGTTGTTAGCGACATGGTGCTAACCGGACGATCCTTAACCGCCCCCGAAGCACTTTCTTTAGGCATTGTTTCGCGAGTTGTCAGTCGCGATGATCTTGATGCCACGGCGCGCGAGATGGCGGAGAAAATTGCGGCTTCTCCCGCCGTCACAGTGAAATTGGCTCGGCGCGTAATTTCGCATTTATCTGAATCCGAAATTCGCAGTTCAATGGCCGACGAATTGATTTACCAAACCTTCATTAATAAATCGGACGACTTCGCAGAGTTCCGCGCCGCACGGGCTGAAAATCGCGAACCCAAATACAAAGGAAGTTGATATGGCTACCGACGAACCAATCGGACTTCCGGAACCACCTGAAATCGGTGTGGCCGCGTTACCGGCGAATACCTATCTCGGTGAAAGTGTCATTGTTACCGGTGGCGGAACTGGTTTAGGACGTGCCATTGCTATTGAATTTGCGCGCCTCGGTGCCAACGTGGCGGTGCTGAGCCGTAAACCGGAACATCTCGAATCTGCGACCGAATCTCTGCGCGAATTTCCCGGCCAACATCTCACCGTTGCCTGCGATATTCGCGAACCGGAACAAATTGCCAATGCTTTCGATGTCATTGAAAAAGAAATTGGCTTGCCGCGTGTTTTAGTTAATAACGCCGCCGCCAACTTTCCGGTACCAGCCGAAGAAATGTCACCCAATGCATGGCGCACGGTGGTCGACATCACCTTGAACGGAACGTTTTTTTGCGCCCGAGAATTTGGGCGGCGCCATATTGTCGCCAATACTCCGGGCTCAATTATCAATGTCGGTGCGTCCTATGCCTGGACGGGTGGACCTGGATTTGCCCATTCGGCCGCCGCTAAAGCCGGCGTGAAAAATATGGTTGAAACATTGGCCGTTGAATGGGGTCCTTACGGCATCG
>CAYOHV010000131.1:0-4835 GCA_964403825.1 uncultured Bifidobacterium sp.
TCACCATTATTCGTCAACGTGTTGACGCTTTAGGTGTGGCGGAACCAGAAATCACACGTCAAGGCAACAACATTCTCATTCAGATTCCGGGTGTGAAAGACAAAGATCGAGCCCTTGATCTGGTTGGTCAAACCGCTGAATTGCAGTTCCGACCTGTTCTTGGTGGTCAGGCAGTGGAAGCGCCGGATGCCTCAACGACAACTACCACCCCGGCGGATGCATCGGGTGCGGATTCCACCACCACGACAGTTGCAGGATCGACCACAACCACCGTGGCCGGTGAAACAACAACAACGCAAAATTTGCCGGGTGGTTTACCCGCGGATGTTTGTGTACAAGGTCTCTCGGCCGAACAACTCAATCCCCAAGGACAAGCCCTTCTTCCGCAATGTCGCGATAAGCAAACAGTGGCGACGTATCAGGTGGGTCCCGTTGCGTTAACGGGTGCCGCGCTTGATACGGCACGCGCCACATTGAGTGGAACGCAATGGGTGGTCAATCCTGTCTTTAAGGGCGGCGATCAAGGCATTGGTTTGTTCAATGCGATTGCCAGTCAGTGTTATTCCAAAGCGGCTAGTTGTCCCACTGGTCAATTAGCGATTGTTCTTGACGGTCGCGTTCTTTCCGCACCGGCGATCCAAGAAGCATCATTTAGTGCTGACCAAATTGAAGTAACCGGCAACTTCAAAGAAGGCGAAGCAAAGGATCTCGCAACTGCACTTCGTTACGGTGCGCTGCCAGTTGAATTTGAACAACAACAAGCCCAAATTGTTTCAGCCACCCTCGGTAAAGATGCGCTAAACGCCGGCATTGTGGCCGGCATCGTGGGTGTCATTTTGGTGGGCCTCTACATGATTGCCTTCTACCGATTCCTCGGTGTATTGGCCATGATCAAGTTGATTTTTGAAGGTCTGCTGTTATGGGCCGTGGTGTCATGGTTAGGCACCAACAACGGTTTGGCTCTTACTTTGGCTGGTATTACCGGCATCATCGTTTCGATCGGTGTTTCGCTCGATTCAAACGTTGTCTATTACGAGCACATGAAAGAAGACGTCTTAAAGGGACGCACAGTTCGTAGCGCTACTGATAAGTCGTTCACCACTGCGTTCTCCACCATTGTGAAAGCCGACGTGGCGTCACTTTTGGGTGCGGCATTGTTGTGGTGGCTAACGGTCGGACCGGTGCGCGGTTTCGCTTTCTATCTTGCCCTTTCCACCATTCT
The DNA here is from genome assembly GCA_964403825.1 of uncultured Bifidobacterium sp. Lineage (GTDB taxonomy): Bacteria > Actinomycetota > Acidimicrobiia > Acidimicrobiales > Acidimicrobilacustridaceae > Acidimicrobilacustris. Next base: position 1,223 of record CAYOHV010000131.1, read on the forward strand.
CGATTTGATCGGCGCCTGGGCGTATATGCGACCAGCCGTTCGCTTGGCGACTCGCTCGCGTTGGCTAATGCGTCATCCGCGCATTTTGGGATTGCCGGAGCAACTGGAAACGGAACCTAAAGAACGAGTGAAGGAGGTTGTGTCATGAGTTGGATGTCTCGACTAAATCGCGGCCAGACCAATATCAACTTCCTCAAGTGGTGGCGTCGTGGCTTAGCCCTTTCCGCCGTCTTGGTCGTACTTTCCATCGGTTCGCTTTTTGTACGCGGTCTTAATTTAGGAATTGATTTCGAAGGTGGCGTGTCATGGGAAGTTCCCGCACCCGGAGTTTCCATTTCGGAAGCTCGCACCGCGCTTGATTCTGTAGGTGAAGGTCAAGCAAAAATCCAAATCGTTGGTTCCGATATTTTGCGCGTACAGGGTCCGGAATCTTCGGCTGAACAAACGGCAAAAGTGCGCGAAGAATTGGCCAAGTTGGCCGACACTGATGTTGGCAATGTGAGCGTCTCCACGGTGGGCGCATCATGGGGCGGAGACATCACACGATCGGCCGTTCGTGCTCTCATCATTTTCTTCATCGTGATGTTGATATATCTCACCGTGCGTTTGGAATGGCGAATGGCTATTGCCGCTATTGCGGCGGTGATCCATGACGTGCTTATTTCGGTAGGCGTCTATTCAATTTTCCAATTTGAAGTTACGCCGGGAACGGTGATCGCCTTTTTGACCATTCTCGGTTACTCGATTTACGACACCATCGTCGTTGACGACAAGATCAAAGAAAACGAACGCCTTGTCGGTCAATCGGGACGCATGACATACGGGCAAATGGTTTCTCGTTCAATGAACCAAGTGCTTTTGCGCTCAATTAACACGACCGTCGTTTCAATTCTTCCGGTCATTTCTTTGCTGGTCGTAGGTGCGTTCATCATGGGCGCCGTCACTTTGGAAGAGTTCTCCATCGCCTTGTTGGTTGGTCTTATTGCCGGCGCTTATTCATCGGTGTTTGTGGCGGCGCCAATTTTGGTGTGGGCAAAAGAACGCGAACCGCGCTATCGCTCGATTCGCCAACGCCTTTCTTCATCGGGCATCGATATCAGTGAAAATGCGTCCGAGGGCAATGAAGCACCTCGGGTGGTGGCCGCGGCGGCCGATGGCGAGACGGCTTCCAGTGCGCCTCGACCAGTGACCGGCACCGTTATTCCGCCGCGACCGCGCAAGAAAAAGAAATGACAGTTCCGTCGAACGGCTAGTTCGGCGGTACCGTAGAGGTGTGACGTTTCCCGCATGGAACCGCACCCGCCCAACTCGACTCTCGGCTGAGGGAGTAGCGGCGAGGTAATGGCCACTGTTAACCGCGTCCTGCCTTGGCGTCGTCATAGTGCGCCACCTGCGGTTGAAGTCGCGCCATTAGTGAATGCCTTTCGTTCGCATCACACCAAACAATCAACGGGTTCTATTGAAAAGGCGTATGCCGTTGCCGCAGAAGCCCATCGCGGTCAAACCCGAAAATCCGGCGAACCGTATGTCACTCACCCGGTAGCCGTGGCGCTGGTTTGTGCCGAACTTGGTCTTGATGATGTCACCATCTGCGCCGCACTGTTACATGACGCCGTTGAAGACACGCGTTTAACTCTCGAAGATGTTGAGAAGGAATTCGGTCCCGAAGTAGCGGCCATTGTTGATGGCGTTACCAAACTTGATCGTTTGACTTTCGATTCTAAAGAAGCGCAGCAGGCGGCCACGGTGCGCAAGATGTTGGTGGCGATGGCCAAAGATTTGCGCGTACTCATCATCAAGTTGTCTGACCGGTTGCACAATATGCGCACGATTGCCGCAATGCCGGCGTTCAAACAACATCGCACGGCGCAAGAAACACTCGATATTTATGCCCCGTTAGCGCATCGTCTGGGCATGCAAGAAATACGTCAACAACTTGAAGACCTTTCGTTCGCATCGTTGCATCCCAAGCGTTATGCCGAAATCGACCATATGGTGGGAACGCGGGCGCCAGAACGTGAAGAATATTTGGCGCATGTTGTTGGGGTAGTGCAAGCGCGACTTTCGGAATTGCATATTGACGCGGAAGTGACGGGTCGACCGAAACATCTTTGGAGCATTTACGAAAAGATGGTGGTGAAGGGCCGCGATTTCGATGATATTTACGATCTCATTGGTATTCGCGTCATCGTGGAAACGGTGAAGGATTGTTATGCCGCTTTAGGTTCAATCCATGCCACCTGGAAACCGGTACAAGGCCGTTTCAAAGATTACATCGCCATGCCGAAATTCAATTTGTATCAATCACTGCATACCACGGTGGTTGGTCCTCAAGGCAAACCACTTGAAGTGCAAATCCGCACTTTAGAAATGCATCGGCGAGCCGAAAGTGGTGTGGCTGCCCATTGGAATTACAAAGATAAGAACGAAAGCACTGAAGATTTAGCGTGGTTGAATCGCATCGTTGATTGGCAATCAGAAACATCTGATCCCACGCACTTCATGGCGAATCTCAAGGTTGATCTTGAACAAGACGAAGTCTTTGTTTTCACGCCCAAGGGCAAAGTAATCACGTTGCCAAAAGGTTCAACTTCGGTCGATTTCGCTTATGCCATCCACACCGAGGTCGGACATAACTGCATTGGTTCTCGTATAAACGGCCGCTTGGTTCCGCTCGATACCGTTTTGCAATCGGGTGACAGCGTCGAAATTTTCACCGCCAAAGTTGGAGACCGAGGTCCTTCGCGCGATTGGCTGCAATTTGTTGTCACGCATCGGGCGGCCAACAAGATCCGTTCATGGCATTCACGTGAACAGCGCGATGAAGCCATTGAGATGGGCTTTGAGGAATTAATCAAAGCCATGCGACGCGAAGGTTTACCGGTCACCAAGATTCGCCGCGCCAAAATTCTCGATGATGTCGCCGAGAAAATGAATTACACCGACCTTGATGCCTTGCATGCGGCCATTGGACGCGGTCATATTTCGGCGCAATCAGTGGCAGAACGAGTTCGACGCGGTCTCGAAGACGTTGATCCTGACCGCGAGGAACAACTTCCCGTTATTGCTCATGGGCCGCGTCGTTCCGAACGCGCTACCGGCAGTTCTTCCGGCGTTCATGTTGAAGGACTGGATGATGTCTTAGTGCGTCTTTCGCGTTGTTGTACACCGGTGCCCGGTGACGAGATCGTGGGATTCGTCACGCGTGGCCGCGGCGTTTCGGTGCATCGCACCGACTGCGCAAACGCTCTTTCACTTTCTAACGATCAAGGTGATCGGTTAATCGATGTTGAATGGGACACCGATATCTCGGCCACCTTCATCGCGGTTATCGAAGTAAAAGGTTTGGATCGTTCTCGTTTGCTACGCGATGTTTCGGCTGCACTGGCTGATAACCATGTCAACATTGTGGCCTGCAATACCGTCACCGGATCGGACCGGATTTCGGTTATGCGCTTTGATTTCGAACTCGGCGAAGCCGGCCAACTTGAACCTCTTCTCTGGTCGATCAAACAAATTGACGGTATTTACGATGCATACCGAGTCCTTCCGCAAGCCGCGGAATCGGTAAGTACCCGCGAGGATTAAAGCGCTCAGTAGTGCTGGCCAAAAT
>CAYOHV010000132.1:0-4797 GCA_964403825.1 uncultured Bifidobacterium sp.
CCTTGGATTGCATCACGCAAGAGCGGCAAACGGTTATCGAAACCGCATGACTCACATACCCAATCTTCGTTGCCCGAATACCCGCAATTAATGCAAAACAAATGAATCTGCCTTTTGTTTTTGGTACGCCTCCGTGACGTAACAAAGAGCAACGTATTGACGCGCTATGACACTAAATCGCGACATCACAAAACACGGGTATTTAAAAGGAAAACAAAAAACTACAACGATGAAATTACAAGAGTGTCAAAAACTCAAACTCTGCTTTGACGCAACTTGAGTTCACCCAACATGCGTTTCCAAAGACAGCGTTGCAACGACACCACTGCTGGCGTCCAATCAATGTCAATCAATTTCGGTGTAACTGACGAGACGAGACTGATTCCAAAACCATTTGCCCGCACAAGCGTTGCGAACATCATCGCTTCATTCATTGTCGTATCCGAAACATTCTCATAAACCTGCTCGAACATTTCACGACCGAATTCAATCGACTTTTTATAACGCATCGCGGTGTACTCACCCATTGACTCATGATGACGCGCTGCTAACACCATTTCATTACGCAAGTTTCGAAAAGAACGATTTACTTCAGCCGCCATTGATTGACCGGAAGAAACGGATCGCACAAGATACTCATCAACAGACACGCCAATAAACGGTGCAAATCCAACTCGCACGCCATGGTCAACCCAGCGGCGAACAACTTCCTGCATGAAGATTTCCTTGGTTGGGAATCGGTCATACAACAAATTGAAAGTTCGTTTCGCTTCTCGTGAAATGCGATTGGCGGTGGCATGCTCGTAACCGGCCCGAGCGATCACTCGATTAATCGCTGGGAGAAAAACATCAAGGAGTTCATCTCCAATCGGCTCACCGGAAATTGGAAATTCAAAAATGTGGCCTTTAATCGCTGGCACATTCCATGCCGATTCATCTTTAAACATCAAATGCAAAACCGGAAGAATTTCAGACCAACTGATAGTGCCCGTCGGTGAAAGAAATGGCGCAAGGAACACAGCACCCAGCGAAACATTGAATTGGGAAATGATGATCGATTCAGGAAAATTTTGGTTTTGCGTGTAGCGCTCTAATTCGGCTTCAAGCGATTGTCGGACAATTTCATGCAGCGATGAAAACCTTCTCGCTACACCTAGAATTTCCACTAAACCTTGCAAGTCTAGTGATGGAGCGGAAAGCATTTGCATCAGTTCGGCGGAATCGGCCGGGTCGCTTCCGCTATGCCATTTCGACGTTGCGGCGAAAAGTCTTTTCAGAGCGGGCTCAAATGTGCTCTCCCATAATTCAATGGCGACATCTTCTGGCGAGTCATAACGGGAATAAATCGGCGCACGACTAAGACCCGCTTCTTTGGCGAGATCCGAAAACGTCAATAAATCCAAGCCACGCGACGCCAATATCTTTAAAGAAGCGTTATAGAGGGCAGCATCGTTCGCAGCAGCATGTTTCCGACGTTTACCCGAAATTGTTGAAACCAAATTAACTACCCGTTCGTGAGAGTCTTCTTTTCACTCTCCCGCCAATCTTTCGAAAAATTGATCGCTTGTCAACGAATGAAACTGCATCGGAAGTTTGTTTCGTAGGTCGCAAAAGTTCCGGCGCGCCAATTACTCGAGCGTCGTAATACGAGGATGAAAAGAAAAACGACTGTTCCGCAATCTTGATGCGGTCCGGCATATACGAAAAGTAGTGAGGATTTGCTGACACCGGACAGTAGTGACCGACCAACGATTTACGCGTTTGGTTCGGATCGGAAAGTGGCGAGCCACCATGAACGAGATCCGCCGACCAAAAAAGAACGTCGCCTTTTCGGGCCAAAAAGGTCTGACGCTCAAATCCCAGTTCTTCGGATCGACGCACAATCCACTTCAACCACTCATCATGAGGACCATCGCCATCAAGTTGCGGATTCCAATGTTTTCGATCTTCGCCAAATCCAAAATCGGGAAGTTGATGACTACCGCGCAGATATGTGAGTTCGCCACTTCCTTCGACGACATCCTCTAAGGCAATCCATGCCGCAATCAATTTCATTGGCTCGTTGACAACGACATACGCCGTATCTTGATGAAGGTGTTGCTCCGAACCTTGAATAAAGGTGAGGCTCTGGAAAATAAGCGGTGGCATCTCAAACGCAGTGTGCAAAAACCGTTCGATTACAGGTGCAGTCAGTATTTTTCTCGCTGTATCACTTACGCAATATTGGTCGACCAAACGTTCGCCCCGAGTCTGAAAATTCGGCGGAACGGGGCGTGATGTTTCGTCGGGTTCCGGAGAGCCGTAGACCAAAACATTTGCATCTCCGGTAACAACTAACTGATCGAGTTCCGCCACCATGGCATCGCATAGCGCATGGTCGATGGCGCCCTCAACAATGACGAATCCATCTTTCATGAACTTTTCGAAAAGGAATTGGTCGTCGAGAGAAATTTCGCCGTCATAAACTTTTTGTTGAAGGACTTGCTCGCGATCGCTTCGATCAGTCCAAAGCCCGCCGTGCTTGCTGCGATATGCCACCATTCCGCCGTCCAATCAATTGACTGTCACAAATTGTATTTTGCAATCGAAAGGACAAGGGTGAAAGGGAATATTTCACTCGAAACGTTGTCCCAACTGTCGTAAAAGCCCGACCGTATCTTCCGGTTGGTCGGGCGCTTTTGGACCAGGCACCCAACGCGCCGGCCCTTGTTTGCCCGTCCAGTGGAATGCACCATGCGCGACATGACGGTCCCACCACACTGGCGAGCGGGGATCGCGACCAATACTTATTCCTTCAAAAGGCGACATTGCATACAACATTGGAACTTCGGGATGTTCGTCAATAGTTACGCCGTCAACGATGAGCGTTAAGCGCCATGTGTTTCCACCGATTGCTTCGAAACCGCATTCAATGAAATGTTCACCATCAGCCAGCGATGGGCCATGCACGAACGTCATCGTTCCGTGTCCATCACTAAAGACAAGCACGGGAACTTTGTTTTCGATTATGTAAAGGCCATAACCGCCACTTTGGTCGCCATGAGAAACAAGCGTTCCCATCTGTGTGCCTTCAATGGTCACAGAAGCTTCAAAGTGGAATGAACGTAACCAAATTGCTTGAAGTGATCGCCAACGTTCGAGCGTTGGCGTGTGAGGCCAAACAGAAAATGGTTCTTGTAATGGTTCGATACGTGGCGGTCGCAACACATATTTCAAACCGGTTCCCTCATCGAGCGGAAAGATTTGTCCTTCCCATGCACCTTTTTCCCAAGCCGCAATCAATTCCGCAAGTTTTTCCGTTTCGGTTTCCGCCAAATTTTCTAATTCGGTTCGGTCGACATTGAGGTTGTACAACTCCCACTCGCTATCGCTAAACGGAGTCCATGGTTGATGCAAAGTGACGATTTCCCAACCATTGCGATAAAAACCGCGATGGCCGATCATTTCGTAAATCGCTTCTGTTCGTTGTGACGGCGCATCAGCCGAACGCAACACCGGCGCCATACTTGAACCTGTCATTGGCTTGACCGGGTTTCCGTTGCGTTCGCTCAATGTTTGTAGACCAATTAATTCCACAAAAGTTGGGAACAAATCGGAGACATGTGCGTACTGATCGCGCTTTTCTCCCTTTGCCACTCCACCGGCCGGCCACGAAAGAAGAAACGGAACGGTATGTCCGCCAGCATGGGTGTTGATCTTGTAGAGACGGAACGGCGTATTTCCTGCCATGGCCCAGCCACGCGGATAGTGGGGTGATGTCTGTGGTCCACCGATTAAATCGAAACGAGCAAGGTCGGCCTCAATGTCATTTCCTTCATGACCGACAAGTGCCATATACGCACTAGTGCCGACTACTTCACCTTCACGTGATGCACCGTTATCAGAAGTGAAAATGACAATCGTGTTATCGAGTTCACCGATTTCCTCTAAGGCATCAAGCAAGCGACCGGTGTTGTAATCGACATTGCACACCATGGCCGCAAACACTTCCATATAGCGCGCATATAACGCCTTCTGGTCATCCGGTAATTGGTCCCACGGCTCCACGTCGTTATTGAGTTCAGTATTGCGCGGCGCAAGAACAACATCATCACCAATGACTTTTAATTCCTTCTGGCGCGCAAAACGACGCAGACGAATTTCATCCCAACCGTCTTTGTAGTTGCCCTTTTGCGCGGCGATATCTTCAGGCTTGGCATGCAGCGGAGCATGAATTGCGCCGTGCGCGATGTAAAGAAAGAAAGGTTGTTGCGGCGAGGATGCTTTTCCAACTTTCACCATGGCAATCGCTTCATCGGTGATGTCGTCGGTGAAGTAGTAACCCTCGGGGTAGGTATCGATATCAACTGGTGTGTTGTCACGCACTAAACGATGCGGATGATGAAGATTGGTGAAGCCATCGAGAAATCCGTAGTAGCGATCAAATCCACGTTGACATGGCCATGAATGACGCGGGCCGGCATCACTTTGATCGGAATCTTTGGCGAGATGCCATTTGCCGACCATATAAGTGGCGTAACCATTGGCCCGCAGTGTCTCGGGAAGCGTTACGACGTTATCGGCCAGTTCCATTGCGTAACCGGGGAAACCAGGATCGGCGTGGGCGACTGTGCCGACTCCAGCGGCATGAGGTTCCATGCCCGTTAAGAATGCTGCGCGTGTTGGTGAGCACATTGGTGTTGAGTGGAAGTTAGTGAACTGCAAACCAGACTTCGCTAAACGCGCAATGTTGGGAGTTTCAATTTCACTTCCATAGGGTGACGTATCGGCAAAGCCGAGATCATCACAAAGAATGAC
>CAYOHV010000133.1:0-4775 GCA_964403825.1 uncultured Bifidobacterium sp.
ACTTTGCCGATGTCATCACGACTGGGAAGGTCGTACATAACTTCCAACAACACTTCTTCCAAAATGGCGCGCAATCCGCGGGCGCCAGTTTTGCGTTGCAACGCTTGATCGGCCACAGCATTCAATGCATCGTCGGTGAATTCGAGTTCAACTTCTTCGAATTCAAAGAACTTCCGGTACTGCTTCACTAACGCGTTCTTTGGTTCAACCAGAATTTCCACTAACGCTTCGCGATCGAGGTTGGAAACGGCGCCCACAACCGGAAGGCGACCAATAAATTCGGGAATAAGACCGAACTTCATGAGATCGGCAGGCAAAACGTTGGCGAACACTTTGGCTTGATCTTCTTCGGCCGAGCGCAGTTCGGCGGAGAAACCAACACCTTTCGAACCCATACGGCTTTCGATGATTTTGTCGATACCGGCGAACGCACCACCGCAAATAAACAAAATATTGGTGGTGTCGATTTGAATGAATTCTTGATGTGGATGTTTACGGCCACCTTGCGGAGGAACCGATGCGGTGGTGCCTTCCAAAATTTTGAGAAGCGCCTGTTGCACACCTTCACCGGAAACATCCCGAGTAATCGAAGGGTTCTCCGCCTTGCGTGCGATCTTGTCGATCTCGTCGATGTAGATAATGCCGGTTTCGGCTTTCTTCACGTCGTAATCGGCAGCCTGAATGAGTTTGAGCAAAATATTTTCGACGTCTTCGCCCACATAACCGGCCTCGGTGAGTGCAGTGGCATCGGCAATGGCAAAAGGAACGTTCAACATGCGCGCCAAAGTTTGCGCCAAAAGGGTTTTGCCACATCCAGTGGGGCCGATCAGCAAAATGTTCGACTTTGACAGTTCGACATCATCGCGGCTGGCCGCACCATGTTGTACGCGCTTGTAGTGGTTATAAACCGCCACCGACAAGATGCGCTTGGCTTGTTGCTGGCCAACGATGTACTCGTTCAGGAATTCAAAAATCTCAGCCGGTTTCGGCAACTCAGCGAGGGAAAGTTCTGACTCTTCGGCCAGTTCCTCTTCGATGATTTCATTGCAGAGATCGATGCACTCATCGCAGATGTAAACGCCAGGACCGGCGATCAGTTTCTTAACTTGCTTTTGTGATTTACCGCAGAACGAACACTTCAGCAGTTCGCCGCCGTCTCCAAATTTGGCCACGCTGGTTCGCTCCCTGTAGTCGAGAAATCAACGAATGGCCGTAATGGGGCCGCTCGTATCGGCGAGCTGCCGGACTGAAATCACCTCGTCGATGATTCCGTAGTCCTTTGCTTCCTCTGCAGACATTACAAAATCTCGGTCCGTATCTCGGTGAACCTTTTCTGTGGTCTGTCCGGTATGGCCGGCGAGGATCTCTTCCAGCAAGGCACGCATGCGCAGAATTTCCTTGGCCGCCAACTCAATATCGGTGGCTTGGCCCTGCGCACCGGCATAAGGCTGATGGATAAGAACACGTGCATGCGGAAGGGCCAGACGCTTACCGGGGGTGCCAGCTGCCAGCAATACCGCAGCAGCCGATGCGGCTTGACCGAAGCAAATGGTCATGATGTCGGGCTTCACGAACTGCATGGTGTCGTAAATCGCGAACAGCGCCGTGATGTCGCCGCCAGGGCTATTGATGTAAATGTTGATGTCCTTATCGGGGTTTTCCGATTCAAGATGCAACAACTGTGCGCAAATGAGATTGGCAACGGTGTCATCAATTGGAGTGCCCAAAAAGATGATGTTCTCTTTTAAGAGGCGTGAATAAAGATCAGCCTGAATGGTTTGGCCACGACTGGTTTCGTATAACACCGCCGGATTGGGGATGTAATTCGAAATCTGCAGATTGCTGAGACCACTCATTGGCCGCTCTCCTGTTCGCTTTCGGCCGACGCGCCTTCGGTTGAATCGGCTTCATCATCTAGTTCTTCAAAGGCTAAGTCGGCATAAGCGATTTCGTTGCCATCTTCGTCGGTAATTGTGACTTTTTCGGTCAACCAATCAAGTGACTTGCGTTTGGCGATATCGGCCTTCAGCGCTGGGAGGTGTCCGGCTTCGGTCAATTGCACCTTGACGGTTTCCGACGGCTGACCAACACGTGAGGCCACCATCTCGAACTCTTCATCGAGATCGGCTTCAAGGGCGGCGATTCCTTCCGCCAGCGCAATGGCGCGCAATGCAAGATCAACGCGGGCGCTGCGCTCGGCAGTTGTTCGCAGATCGTCGAGGAATTGTTGCGGATCGGTTCCCGAAAATTGCAACCATTGCTCAAGGGTTAAGCCCTGCGCTTGGAGACGCATTGCCATGTCTTGTAAACGCTCATTCATTTCGGCGCCCACGAGAGGTTCAGGCAATTCGTCGGTTACGAGTTCGGCTAAGGCTTCACCGATTTTTTCGCGCACCATCATTTGCGATTGCGCTTTACGAACTTGTTGCATTCGCTTTTCGATATCGGCGCGCCATTCGGCCATCGTGGAAAATTCGGAGGCTTTATCGGCGAAGTCATCATCAAGATCCGGTAAGACCTTTTCTTTGACATTCACAACCGTGATTTCAAAATGCAACGGACTTACATCGGCATCGTCATCTTCTTCTGCCATTTCAGCATTGGGATGAGCGGCATCGAAAGAAAGAGTGTCGCCTGCTTTTGCACCGTTGAGGTTTTCGTCCATTTCGGGAACAATGCCGCCGGAGCCAACTTCGTAGAGGTATGCCTGCGCCACTAAGCCAGGAAGTACTTCGCCGTTCTGGCTGCCTTCAATATCAATGGTGACGAAATCGCCTTCACCCGCAGCGCGTTCGGTTTCACCCAATTCGGCGTATTGCTCGCGGAAACGTTCAAGTTGTTCGTCGACGAGTTCAGCAGTGACATCAACCGGTGGAATTTCAACTTTGAGAGCGTCGTATCCCGAAACGGTGATGGTGGGACGCACTTCAACAACCGCATCAAATTTGATATCGCCTGATTCGGCGCCATCGATGAGATCAATCTCCGGCGGAGCGATGACGTCCACTTCGTGTTCTTTCACCGCCTCGGCGTAAAAGTCACCAAGCGAATCGTTAAGTGCTTGGATACGTCCTGCGCCTTTTCCGACCTGCGCCTCAAGTACGCGACGCGGTGCTTTACCGGGACGGAACCCAGGGATGCGCACCTCTTTCGCGATCTTCTTGAAGGCCGCGTCGATAGCGGGCTCGAATTCACTCTCCGGAATCTCCACCGAGAGCCGTACTTTGTTGCCGTCTAAGGGCTCGACTATTGCTTTCACAGACCGGCGAGTGTACTGGCGATGGGTGTGATCACCCGCATCGGCACTTGGCCATACACTCTGTCGACCGGGGAATAGCGCAGTTTGGCAGCGCGCCTGCTTTGGGAGCAGGAGGCCGGGGGTTCAAATCCCCCTTCCCCGACCAACACAAAATGGAGGTAGTGCCATGGAAAATGCTTTGGAAGCGGAGTCCACTAGCGATTCTTCGTCGCCTTCAGAGAAGCGATCCACCATTGCTTGGGGATTGGCCGCCGCCGCGCTTTCGGGATGCGCCGCCGCCATTCATTTCGCTTACGCGCCGGACCATTTCGATGAAGTAACGAGCCACGGATGGTTTTTTGTTGGCGCAGGCGCCGCGCAACTTTGTTTCGCTCTTTTAGTTTTAACGCGACCACGCCGCAGTGTGTGGATGTTCGGCGCCGTTGTGAACGCCGTCGTCTTCGGCACTTGGGCCGTGACGCGTCTTAATGGTTCAGAAGAAATTGGTTGGCCCGACACGATTGTTTCGATTGCCGAATTGTTGGTCGTTGTTCTTTCGATCATCGCATTACGTAAAGGTGAATCGTTGAGCGTTGCTGTTCCCCAACGCAAGGCGCGCGTCATCAATTCTTCGTTTGCCGCTGTGGTTTTAGTTTTCGCGCTTTTATCGGGCGTGATGATGACGCCCGACTATGTGTCGAGCCATTCACACGGATCCGGCCATGCCGACGATCACGGAACAACCGAAGTTGCACTCTCACCTTGTGAGTTATCGGGAGCTCCGGCTTCTGAAGGACAGTTGTCAACTGATGATTCGGGTCACAGTCATCGCGGACCAGCAGTTCAGGAACCGCTCACCCGCGAAGAACGAATCTTGTTGGAAGAACAACAAGCAAAGGCTCGACAAGTTGCCGTGAAATATCCAAATGTGGCGGCAGCAGTTGCTGACGGTTATCGCATGTCAACCACATATGTGCCCTGCATCGGCGCGCATTACACGAAACCAATTTTGGCCTTGCGTTTTGATCCGGGTGCACCTTCGGAACTTCTTTTCGATGGCACAACACCGGACGCAAAAATTGTTGGACTTTCCTATTTGGTTTACAGCCCATCTGAGCCGGAAGGTTTTGCTGGCCCCAATGATCGTTGGCATCGACATAACACCAACGGCGGACTTTGCTTAAAAGGTGGAGTTGTTGTCGGCGGTGAAGCAATGAGTGCCGAAGATTGCACCGCACGCGGCGGTCGCAAAGTTGCCAACGACAATGTATGGATGGTGCATAACTGGATCGTTCCCGGTTGGGAATGTTCATGGGGTGTCTTCGCAGGCGAATGCCCAGAACTCGGCGGTCGTGTGGGAATGAGTGCGTGGGACGCACCAGTTACTGCGCCTCCGACCGTTGAAGGGGAACTGGCTTCGAATTAGCCGCTCAACTCGGCTACATTGAAAGTCCCTTGCGGGTGTAGCTCAATGGCTAGAGCACCGTCCTTCCAAGTCGGCTATGAGGGTTCGATTCCCTTCACCCGCTCTCCGCAC